>JAVERU010000220.1:0-2990 GCA_034006965.1 Tenuifilaceae bacterium | reverse complement strand
ATTGCCCTTGTTGCCGATGATGCATACAGAATTAAAGATGAGAAGAAGCGAGCCATATATATAGGGGTGGAAAATGGATATCCCTTGGGTAAAGATTTAACCAGGCTTCAGCAGTACTACAACCTGGGGGCACGCTACCTTACCCTTTCGCATACCCGCAACAACGATATTTGCGACTCGTCAACCGACCCCCATGGCCCCGAGCACAATGGGCTTAGCCCCTTTGGGTTTCAGGTGGTAAGGGAATTGAATCGTTTGGGAATGATGGTTGACGTTAGCCACATCTCCGATGATGCCTTTTACCAAGTGCTACAGTTCAGCAAAACACCTGTTATTGCCTCGCATAGCTGCGTTCGAGCAATTTGCGATAACCCCCGCAACCTAAACGATGATATGCTTAGGAAGCTAGCCGAAAACGGCGGAGTTATTCAAATGTGCCTGCTTAGCAGCTACCTAAAAGATCCTGAGCCATACCCAGCGCGCGATAGCGCTAGGGCTGCGGTTAGCGCTAAATGGGGCAGCTTCCGCGATTTGGAACCCGAGCAAAGGCAGCAAGCATTTGATGAGTGGTATGCGATAGACGATGAATTCCCTCCTAAGCTGGCCAATGTGAAAGATTTAGTAGACCATATAGACCACGTGGTACAGCTCGTTGGTGTTGATTACGTGGGTATAGGAAGCGACTTTGATGGCGGCGGCGCCATTGATGGCTGTACCGATGCGAGCGAAATGATTAACATTACTGTTGAACTGCTGCGCAGGGGTTACAACGAGAAAGAGATTCGCAAGATTTGGGGCGAGAATTTTCTTCGGGTCTTCAGAGAGGTTGAGGAATATGCTAAAACCTCCAGTTTGTAACCAAATCTTTTAGCTACCTTGCCCGATCAAAGCAAAAACATCCATTTAATTGTGCGGTATACATAAAGCCCTACCTCTATGAAATATGCTAGTTACAAGACGCTTGTGATGCTAACACTGTTGGCTCTTATCCACACGTCATCCGTTGCCCAAATAGTTTTTACCGATTGGTTCGAGAACAGCGCCCTTCGTATCGATTACTTCTTAGGGGGAAATGAATCCACGCAGCAATTTTTCCTAAAGGATTTAAGTATTGAACCCCATTGGAGCGGATCGCTTCCCCAAACCATAAGCAACCTGGATCTTGGCAGCTACAAGGTGGAGGTTACCGATAGGGAATCGAACACATTGCTGTACACCTATGGTTTTTGCACACTATTTCAGGAGTGGCAAACCGTAAACGAGGCTACCTACCAATCGAAAGCATTTGAGCAGGTTACTCGAATTCCATACCCCAAAAATACTGTTGATGTTACGTTTTTCTCAAGAAATAGGCAAACCGGGGAATACCAAGAGTTGTATAGCCTTGAGGTTAATCCTAACGATATCAGCATTACAAAAAACCGGTGGGCACAGCACCCCGTTACCCAAATTGTAAATAGCGGAAGCCCCAATCAAAAGTTCGACATAACTTTTATTGCAGAGGGGTACGCCGTTCATGAAATGGATAAGTTCCGTAGCGATGTGAAGAGGATGGCCGATTACCTTTTTGCTCAGGAGCCCTTTACTGCTTATAGAAACGACATCAACATATGGGCTGTAGAGTCGCCCTCTGAGCATAGTGGCCCCACCAATCCAAGGGCAAACATTTGGAACAGGACAGCTGTAAGCAGCAGCTTCAATACCTTTGGTATCGACAGATACCTTACAAGCACACACACTTTTAAAATAATGGACATTGCAGCCAATGCCCCTGGCGATGTGGTGTACATTCTGGTAAACACAGCAGACTATGGTGGCGGCGGCATTTATAACCACTACAACGTGGCCACATCGGATAATCCGCTGTCGAGCATCGTTTTTATTCATGAGCTGGGACACGGTTTGGCTGGTCTGGGCGACGAGTACTACACCTCGGATGTGGCATACGAGAACTTTTACCCTCTCGATGTGGAACCCTGGGAGCAGAACATTACCACTCGCGTTAACTTCGATGCTAAATGGGCCGATATGATAGAACCCAGTACACCCGTGCCAACACCGCAAACCAAAGATTTTGAGAAAACTGTGGGTGTATACGAGGGTGGTGGCTACATGAGCAAAGGGGTTTACCGCCCATACATCGACTGCAGAATGAAGAGCAACGAGGCCAAGGGGTTTTGCCCCGTTTGTCAAAGGGCAATACGCCAAGTGCTTGAATCGTACAAGTAACGATTAAACCCTACCATACTGCCAGCTACGCAAGCCACATGAAGATAATCAATACTTTTGCTACCTTTGCATCGTATATAGCGCAAAGCCTAATGCTTCGTACTGATGTAAGTAGAATTAATATCAAAAGAGATGATTATCCGGTCAGCCAAATTTGTTAAGAGCAGCCCCGAAGTTAAGCAGTGCCCCGAATCGACACTACCCGAGTACGCATTTATTGGCCGTTCCAACGTGGGAAAATCGTCGCTTATCAACATGCTAACCGGCATTAAAGCTTTGGCCAAGGTTTCGGGCACTCCAGGCAAAACGCAGCTAATAAACCATTTCGATATTAACGAGTCATGGTATTTGGTTGATCTACCAGGGTATGGCTATGCCCAAACCGGGAAAAAGCAGCGAGCCGTGTTTGCCGAGATGATAAAACAGTACATCCTATCGAGAGAAACCTTGCATTGCCTCTTTGTGCTTATCGACTCGCGCCACAAACCGCAGCCTATCGACTCGGAGTTCATCAACTGGCTAGGCAGCAACGGAATCCCTTTCGCGCTGGTTTTCACAAAATCCGACAAGCTTAGCTCAAGCAAGCTAAACGAATCGCTAATGGCCTACAAGAAACACCTGTACCAGAGCTGGGAAGAGCTCCCGCATATCTTTATAAGCTCAGCCGTAACGCGCACAGGACGCGATGAGATTCTGAATTACATTGATGGCATAAACAAGCTGCTAAAGGAGCAATCCAAATAGTTAGACATAATGATTGA
>JAVERU010000219.1:0-3009 GCA_034006965.1 Tenuifilaceae bacterium | reverse complement strand
GGTTAGCTTTAGGCAGCTGCTCTTTACGCGCTCGAGCTCGGCCTCGTTGTTCGACGAGATGATGAGCCTTGCGCCCTGCTTGGCCAGCTCGTAGGCCAGGGCCTCTCCAATGCCCGATGAGGCGCCAGTTACCCAGCATAGCTTGTCCTTAAATACCATAGTAAAAAAAGTTTTTTTAAAAAAATGAGGTTGAAGCAACGCTTCAACCTCTGCAAATATGCAAAATATTTAGGAGTTAATCCTCATAGTTCTTCTCCGAAATCACCTCGCCTGCCTCATTGTAAATTATCCATATCCCCGAGCGCTCCCCGTGGGCGTAGGTCATATCATAGCGTAGCGTTCCTTTCTCGTCCCAAACGTACCACTTGCCGTGCTTTTGACCGGTTTCAAAATTCGCTTCCGCAACTTTTACCCCATGCTCGTTAAATGTTTCCCACTTTCCATCTGTTTTACCCTTGGTGAACGAACGGATCTCGTTTACTTGTCCATTGGCAAAGTAAAGCTGTGTAATGCCATGCAGTAGCCCATTTTGAATGCTCATCTCAACTTTTAGCGTACCGTCAGCATAGTATTCTTTATGATATCCGGTAAAATGGTTACCCTTTGCATCGAGGTAAACGCCATCCTTTTCAACAACTTGAGCCAAGCCAATGGAACTAGTAATAAAAATAAGTAAGGTGATTAACGCTAATCTCATGAGTAGTAAGATGAATTGTTTGAGTAATTGTGATGTTTGTATATGAATTGTTTAAGTCTATTTGTCGATAATAATTCTGCTTGCAAAGTTATTAATAATTTGTTTCTAAGTTTCTCTGCTATCTTGATATATTTTGGTGTAAGTCATCAAACCTGACGATGTTAAGATATTGTTAATTAGGGAAGATACCTGGTGCAAGTGCTTTGTTGTTCATTACTTTGCCCGTAAGCGTCAGCATTATGCTATTCTGTAGCTTTACTTTCAGTATTTTTTTTGAACCTGTCTATATGGTTAGCTTGCACGCTAGCCTCCTCGCTGTAGCGAGTCGGCGTGTAGTTAACATATCGTTAATCTAATCATAACCATTTAATAAACCCATTGCTAATTAACGAGGGTAACTTTGCCCTGTGATTTATTGATAATCCTAACTATTTCAACATTTTTTAAATCCTATCTCAATGCTAATTAAAGGAATTTTTTTCTTACTACTCTCTAGCAGTTGCATTTTTGGTCAGCAATTATTCGGACAAACAGGATCTATAAAAGGAACGGTTAAGGAGTTTGGCTCTGCCGAGACCTTGCCTGGCGCCAACGTGATAATTGAAGGAACCACTATTGGGGTTTCAACCGATTTTGATGGGCAGTTTGAGCTAAAGAATATAAAGCCAGGGGTATACACCCTAAAGGTTTCGTTTATATCTTATAACGAAAAAGTTATATCTGGCATTGAGGTACTTGCAGGTGAAGAAAAATTTATTGAGGTAGAGCTTGACGATGCTGCTCTTACTATTACCTCTGTTACCATTGAGGGGCGATTACGACGAGATCGCGAGAATGTAATTCTGCTTGAACAACGTAAAGCAACCAATATAACCCAGAGCATTGGCGCCCAAGAATTATCCCGTAAAGGAGTAGGTGATGTTGCAGCAGCCGTTACTAAGGTTACCGGAGTATCGAAACAGGAGGGAACCAATAGTATTTTTGTGCGAGGGCTTGGCGACCGCTATAACTCTACCACACTGAATGGACTCCCCATACCCTCCAACAACCCCGAAGAGAAGAACATTACCCTTAGTATATTTTCTACCGATATTGTGGACTATATCTCTATGGATAAGGTTTACCATAATAAGGTGTATGGCGATTTTGCCGGTGGGAATGTGAACATTGTATCGAAGAGGCATAGCGGTGACGATTTCGTGCAAGTTGAGGTAGGATCAGGCACTAATTTGAATGTAATTGATGAGCAAACCTTCCCTATGCAGCAAGGCCCCAACCATTCTGGGTTTTACACTATTGCTCCACCTTCTACGCTGGAAAGGTTTGATTTTCATAACTCATTACTCCCTGTTGAGAAAACTCCTGTTTTTACTGATATAGCGTTATCGGCTGGTAAAGAGTTTGCATTTAAGGAACAATCCCTTTCGCTGTTTGCTACAGCTAGTTTCAACAATGGTTTCGCCAGCAAGGAGGGCATAGCAAAAAGTGTTAACAATACAGGGTATGCCAGCAAAGACCTTCGGTTAAAGTCATACGACTACGCCACCAATACAACAGGTATGCTAAATGCCGGATATCAATTTTCGGCAAGCAGCTCCTTGTACTACAACCTGCTATTCATCAACTCGACGAATCAGTTGAATGAAAATTACCAAGGAACCATTCTCGATATTGCCAACTACGACAACGGACTATTATCCCGAAAAACATTTGAGAAGAATACTCTTTTGATAAATCAGCTGCTTGGTGAACACAGTCTAAACCATAATTTGGATATCAATTGGGGAGTATCGCATAACTCCATCACCAGCGACCAGCCCGACCGAATACAGAATACTTTTAGAGGGGTTGATGAGGGTTATCTTTTTGGTCAGAATCAGATTACCGACAACCATCGGTACTTCCACTACCTGTTGGAAACCGAGTATGCCGCCAACGCTTCGGTCACCTATGCTGTAGGGAAAGGAAGTGATGGCAAGCAAAAGGGGAAGATAACCCTTGGAGGGGGTGCTCGATTCAAGGAGCGCGAATTCAACGCCACCCAGTTCAACTTTCGTATTAAGCAGAATATGATTGTCGACCCCAATAATTTGGATACATACTTTAATCAGCCAAACCTAGAGAACGACTATTTCACCATCGAAACATTTAGGGGCAACCAGTATGTTCCAAATGTTTTAAAACCTCAGGAGTATGGTGGAGCTCAAATTATCTCAGGCGGCTATTTAAACTTTGAGTACAATGTAACCCCAAAATTTACCGCGCTGTTAGGTGTAAGAGCCGAAAGCATTTACCAAGATGTACGGTGGAAT
>JAVERU010000218.1:0-3059 GCA_034006965.1 Tenuifilaceae bacterium | reverse complement strand
AACCAGAAAAATAAGCACCACGGCCAGACCGAACGCGGCCAGAAACTTGTTGCCCTCGGTCCGCAACTGGCGCGAATCCCCAGTATAGTCGAGGACATATCCCTTTGGCAGAATTTTCTGGGCCTCGCCTTCAAGGTAGCGCAACGCCTCATCCAAAGGGCGGATGGCCACGCCGCTGATCTTGACCGCATTGAGCTGCTGGAAACGATTCAGGGAGCGGGCCACCGTGGAATGCTCGACATGGGCGATGGTCGACAGCGGCACGAGCTGTCCGTCCGGCCCGGATACGTGAATGTTCCCCAGCTGCTCCGGCGTGAGCCGGTCCATGCGCTGCACCTGGGGGACAACCTTGTAGCTGCGACCGTCGATGTTGAACCGGTTGACGTAGTTGCCGCCGACCATGGCCGCGACATCCCCGCCCACCGAGGCCAAATTCAGATTCATGGCCGCGACCTTGTCACGGTCGATGACCAGCTCGGCCTGGGGCTGGTCGATTTTGACGTCGATCAGCGGTGGAAAGGCAAACATGCCGCTCTGCATGGCCTTGACCTGGATCTGGCGGGCGAATTCCAGAATCTGATCCTGCTCGGCCGTGGACGCGATGATGAATTCCACCGGAAAATCACCACCGCCGGGCAGGGCCGGGGGCGTGACCGGAAACATCTGGATGCCCGGAATGGCGCCAAGGCCGGCCTGCACCCCGGGCAAAATTTCGGCCACGGTCCGGTTACGCTGTTCCCAGGGCGCGACGACCAGACCGCAAAACCCGCTGGACGGAAAGGTCACCTGAAAGGTGAACTGCGCTTCGGGTTCGCTCATGAAAACCTGATTGGCGGCTTCGGCGAAAACACGGGTCTGGTCCAGGGTCGCGTCGGCCGATGCGTCAAGAATGCCGAAAATGACGCCCTCGTCCTCGGAAGGGGCCAGTTCCGTGGCCGACATCATGAACATGGGCACGGACAGGACGCTGATGACAATCCAAAGCAGATAAATGGCCGGACGGGCATTGAGGGTCGCGTCCAGAAGGCGGCCATAAAAATGCCGCAAGCGGTCAAAACCACGGGCGATGCGGCCGGCCAGACCGTGCTCTTCCAAACCGGGCTTGAGCATCTTGGCCGACATGACCGGCGACAGGGTCAGGGCGACGATGCCGGAAATGGTCACGGCCCCGGCCAGGGTAAAGGCGAACTCGCGAAAGAGCGATCCGGTCAGCCCGCCCTGAAGGCCGATGGGCGCGTACACCGCGGCCAGGGTCACGGTCATGGCGACAAGCGGCCCGATCAGTTCCCTCGCTCCGAGAATGGCCGCGTCCAGGGGCGATTTGCCATGGGCCAGATGTCGTTCCACGTTCTCGACCACGACAATGGCGTCGTCCACCACCAGTCCAACGGACAAAACCACGGCCAGCAGGGTCAGCAGATTTACGGTGAAGCCAAAAGCCTGCATCAAAAACACGGCCCCGATCAGGGACAAAGGAATGGCGATAACCGGAATGGCCACGGCCCGAAACGATCCCATGAACAAAAAAATGATGATGACCACGATGACGAGCGTGTCGCCCAGAGTCTTCAGCACCTCGTGGATGGCGCTGTTGATATATTCCGTGGCGTCATAGGCGATGCGCCCGTCCATGCCCGAGGGCAGGGCTTTCTGGATGGCCGCCATTTCCTCGCGGACCAGCTTGATGACGTCGATGGAATTGGCATTGGGCAGGGGCCAGACGCCGATGAACACGGCCGTCTTGCCGGTGAAGCGCACTTCCGCCCCGTAATCCTCGGCGCCCAGGGCCACGTCGGCGATGTCCCCCAGCCGGATCACGGCCCCGTTCTCCTCGCGCACGGCCAACTGTTTAAATTCCTCGACCGAACGCAAATCCGTGTCGGCCGTCAGGTTGATCTGAATCAGCCCGCCCTTGGTCTGGCCAAGGGCTGAGAGATAGTTGTTGGCGGCCAAAACTTCGCGCACGGCTTGGGGCGAAACATTCAGGGCGGCCATGCGATCCGGCTTGAGCCAGATGCGCATGGCAAAAGTCCGCGCGCCCAAAATGTCGGCCCGCTGCACGCCCTCCAGGGTGGAAAGACGGGGCTGGACCACGCGCATGAGGAAGTCCGTGATCTGATTCTGCTCCAGATCGGTCGAGGAAAAACTCAGATAGGCCGAGGCGAACTGGCTGTCGGCCGATTCGACATTGATGATCGGCACCTCGGCCTCGGGTGGCAGATCACCCCGGACCTGATCGACCTTGGCGCTGATCTCGGACAGGGCCTTGATGGGATCGTAGTTGATCTTCAGGCGAACCTTGATGGTGGACAGATTCTGGGCGCTTTCGGACTGGATATAGTCGATGCCGTCGGCCGCGGCGATGGCCCGTTCAAGCGGCGTGGTGATGAAGCCGCGCACCAGCTCGGCACTGGCTCCGACATAGGTCGTGGTCACGGTGACCATGGCGTTGTCGCTGCGCGGATACTGCCGGACCGAAAGATTGGCCACGGCCTGGGCCCCGGCGATGACGATCAGCAGATTGACAACCAGTGCCAGAACCGGGCGGCGGATGAAAATGTCGGTAAATTTCATGCGTGCACCAACCCTAGCGGTCAGGAATTTTCCGGCCGGGGCGCGAGTTCGAAGCCCGGGGCCAGGGTGTTGTCCTCGACCACGGATTGACCGTGGCGGTATTTGAACACGCCGGTGCTGACCACGGTGTCGCCGGGATTCACGCCGCCTTGGACCGTCACGAAATCACCCCGTCGCTCACCCAGCTTGACGAACTGCTGGCGCAAGACCAAACCGCCCGGCGCGTTGGTGGCGTTGGTGGCGTTGGCCGCCTCGACCACAAACACCGAACTGCCGTAAGCCGCCGACAGCACGGCCGTGGCCGGAATGACCACCACGTCGCGCTTTTCCGGCAACACCACCCCGACATTGACAAACATGCCCGGCCGCAGAAGCTCGTCCGGATTGTCCAGCACGGCCTGCATACGCACGGTGCGCGTGGCACTATCGGCCAGGGGCTCGACGGCCTTGAGCAGGCCGCCCACGGTCTGACCGGGCAGGGCGTC
>JAVERU010000050.1:0-20491 GCA_034006965.1 Tenuifilaceae bacterium | reverse complement strand
GGGTAGGCCACTTTGCTGTGTCCCCTCAATATCGCCTGGACCTCGAATTTGCATATCCACCTCGGCAATCTCGAAACCATCGTTTGTGGCCACCATGGTCTGCATCCGCTTACGCGATTCGTTGGTGAGCTTTACACCCGACATGAGCACGCAGTAGCTCTCGTCGGCACCGCGCCCCACCCTACCCCGCAGCTGGTGAAGCTGCGAAAGGCCAAAACGCTCGGCACTTTCAATCACCATAACCGTGGCGTTGGGAATGTTTACACCTACCTCAATAACCGTGGTGGCGACCATGATATGCGCCTTACCGCTGGCAAATAGCTGCATAGATACATCCTTCTCCTGTGGTTTCATCTTACCATGAACCACCACCGTAACGTACTGTGGAGGAGGAAATGCACGTGAGATGCTATCGTACCCATCCATCAAATCCTTGTAGTCCATCTTTTCCGACTCGTTTATCAATGGGTACACCACGTACACCTGTCTTCCTTGCTTTATCTGTTCGCGCATAAGCCCAAACACAAGGTTACGCTTGGTGTCGGTATAATGAATTGTTTTAATGGGTTTTCGGCCAGGGGGCATCTGGTCGATTACGCTAACCTCTAAATCACCATAGATGGTCATGGCAAGGGTACGAGGAATTGGGGTTGCGGTCATCACCAACACATGGGGTGGTTTGGCGTTCTTCTGCCATAGCTTGGCGCGCTGTGCTACGCCAAAGCGCTGCTGCTCATCGATAACCACTAGGCCTAGATTTTGAAATTGTACCACATCCTCTATCAAGGCATGGGTTCCAATCAGCAGCTGCATAGAACCATCCTCAAGCTGTGAGTGAAGCAATGTACGCTCACTGCGCTTGGTGCTACCTGTTAGCAACCCAACATTCACCCCCAGCCCGTCAAGCATTCGCGTAATGGTTTCGTGGTGCTGGGTTGCTAAAATCTCCGTGGGAGCCATAATACAGGCCTGAAAACCATTATCAACTGCAATAAGCATACACATAAGCGCAACTAAGGTTTTCCCGCTACCCACATCGCCCTGCAAAAGCCTGTTCATCTGCTTGCCCGAGCCCATATCGCGCCTTATCTCCTTTATCACCCTTTTCTGTGCATCGGTCAGCTCAAAGGGTAACTTTTCAGCATAAAACCGATTAAACATCTCGCCCACTAGGCTAAAAACGTTACCATTGACCTTGAGATACCTCGAATGCTTTTGATAAAGCAGATTTAGCTGCACGTAAAAAAGTTCCTCAAACTTGAGGCGTGCCTCGGCTTTTTTTAGAAGCGAAACTGATGAAGGAAAGTGAATGTTGTTAAGGGCTTCCCTAAGGGTCATTAGCTTTACCTTCTCAATTAGATAGGCAGGCAGGGTTTCCTCCACAATATCCTTGATTACGCCGTTTAAATTCTGCTGAAACTTTAAAATAGTTTTGGAGGTGATGTAGCTACTTTTTAATTTCTCGGTAGTGTTGTAAACGGGCTGTAAGGCCGAGCCCAAGTTTTCTTGATCCGATTTGAAATCTTCAATTTCAGGGTGCGCAATATTGAACCTACCCCCAAAAAGGTTTGGCTTTCCAAAAACCACATAGCTAACATTAGGTTTAACTGATTTTGCAACCCATTTTAAGCCCTTGAACCAAACCAACTCAAGTGTACCCGTACCGTCGGTAAAAATTGCTGTAAGCCTCTTTTTACGGCCAGCACCCACCTCCTGAAAACGGGTAATCTTACCTACAACCTGTATATAGGGTAAATCCTCAGAAATATCAGAAATACTGTAGAATTTAGATCTATCCACGTACCTAAAAGGGAAGTAGTAGAGCATATCGCCCAACGTGTGAATGCTAAGCTCGGACTTAAGCAATTCGGCACGTTTGGGGCCAACACCCGGCAGGTACATTATATCTGTGGAAAGACTGACAGCCATAATGCAAAAATATAAAATGCCTCATTAAATCAATGTTTTTATGCAAAATAGCCGCGACAAAAGTTTTAAAAAAAGAGCGATGTAAGCACAATAAAGCCATATAATAATCGCTAAATTAGTATTGGATGAACAAACACAAATCAAGGTGACAGACATTGCGCATATTCTTAGTATTGCAAAGGATTACATCCTATTTAAATGCATTGCCAAACCGAGTTCGGGGCACGGTGTTCACTCCCCCATGGTGTACGATTTCACAAGGGCTGTAATTGGTAACAGAAACAATTACGACCAACCCAACGAGGTGGAGTGGTTAAGAAATTGGCAAATAGACTCGTCTATTAGCGTAGGCCCTAGTGATTATGGAGCTGGTAGCAGGTTTACAAATCGTTCCGAAAAGTTGGGAACAGTTATCAAAAGATCCTCCGTTTCTCCAAAGCATGGGGCATTTTTATATCGACTGGCCAAATGGAGCAATTCCAAAAACATTCTTGAGCTAGGGACTTCTGTTGGCATAAGCGCCATGTACCTTGCTAGCGCTAATCCTGACAATATGGTATTAACGCTTGAAGGGGATTGGCAAAGGGCAGAGCTAGCTCAAAACGCCTTCGATCTGTTCAACTTCAAAAACATTAAGCTCATTGAGGGGGATTTTGAACAAGGGCTAAACGAAGCGCTCAGCTTGCTGCCTACTCTTGACCTGGTGTTCTTTGATGGTAATCACAAGGCAGAGCCCACCCTTAGATACTTTAAACACTGCCTAAAATATGTACATGAAAACACCATATTTGTGTTTGATGATATTCGCTGGAGCAGAGAGATGCATAAGGCATGGGATGTTATTGCCAAGCATCAGAGCGTAAGCGTAAGTGTTGATTTGTTTCATCTGGGTGTAGTTTTTTTTCGAAAAGGTATATTTAAACAACATTTTAAGATAAACTTTTAGTAGGTTTGCTTAGTCAAACACACGCATTAATTTATAATTACACACCAATGGACAAACGACGATTAATTGACATAGAGAATATAAAAAAGTACTACAAGGTAGGATCAGTTATTGTTAAAGCCCTTGAAGGTGTTTCGCTTCAGATTCAAGAGAACGAATACGTAGCCATCATGGGGCCTTCGGGCTCTGGTAAGTCAACCCTGATGAACATTCTGGGATGTCTCGATACCCCCACAGCAGGGACATACATACTTAATGGTACCGATGTAAGTAAGCTGGAAGACGACAGGCTTGCAGAAATAAGGAACAAGGAGATTGGTTTTGTTTTTCAAACATTCAACCTACTGCCCCGCTACTCTGCACTAGAAAATGTAATGCTACCCCTAATATATGCTGGGATTGCTAAGCCTGAAAGGCTAAAAATGGCCGAAGGAGCGCTTGAAAAAGTTAGCCTAACCGATAGGATGGAGCACAAACCCAACGAGCTATCAGGTGGACAGCGCCAAAGGGTGGCTGTTGCCCGTGCTCTGGTAAACAACCCTTCGATTATCCTTGCCGATGAGCCCACAGGTAACCTCGACTCAAAAACGTCCATCGATATTATGAACCTGTTCGAGGAAATTTACAGCCAGGGTAATACCATAATTGTGGTAACACATGAAGAGGAAATTGCGCTCCATGCTAGGAGAATAATCAGGCTTAGGGACGGGAAAATTGAAACGGATGAGTTCAATTCTAATCCAACAAAAAAACAAGTTGTAGTCCTCAACGAGGAAGAGTAAACAAGTGCCCAAGTTGAAGAAATCACATTAACTGCTGCTTGACATTACAGCGGTTAATGTGGTTCAGAGTTGTTGTTCAATTACGAGGTGCTGTAATTGCAACTACTCCTTTATTTACAAAATGTTAATAGAATAGAGGTTGAAAAACTAAACAGAGAGTTACCCTAAAGTATCAATAGTTAATCAAATGCATCGTTCAGCTGGTGCATTCCTCGTTTCAATGCCCGACATCACCGATAACTTCCTCTGCAGCGCCCAAAATTTAAGTGAAATTTGTATAGCCGAAAGTATTAATAAGTTTAATCTCTGGGCATACTCAACCTATGAGGCCGTATACCTTGAGTGGTAACTTCTCAAGGTTATTTCTGTACATTACGATAAATAAGAAACTATTTAAGTTTAAATTAGCACTTTGATTTTCAGTTGCCACGGGCCTGCTTGCAGTAGGCCCGTGGCAATTAGCAAAATGTTTTGTAGGAATAAAACTTAAACAGTTTCTAAGAGTTTTTTTAGATATTTTGAACTTTTTTAGCTATAATACATTACTACCTTACAAGATTGAAAATATAGCATATGAAGATATACACTAAAACTGGCGACAAGGGATCGACCTCGCTGATTGGAGGCAAAAGAGTACCTAAAAATCATCCACGAATTGATGCTTACGGCACTGTGGATGAGCTAATGGCTTTTACAGCTCTTCTTCGCGATCAGGATGCCATTGATAAACAATGGAAAAGTGTGCTAGCCGAAGTTCTTGATAGACTTATGAGCTGCGCCTCAATCCTTGCCGCCGATTGCACCGACTGCAAAGTTAAACTACCTATCATACAGGATGCTGACATAAGGTTTCTTGAGGAACAAATTGATATTATGGATGAACAGCTGGAACCCCTTACCTCATTTGTGCTGCCGGGTGGCCATCAGGCCGTCTCGCTTTGCCATGTTGCTCGCACAATATGCCGACGTGCCGAACGTTTAGCCATTAGCGTTGCCGTGGAGTCGCCCCTACCCGAAAATTTGGTTAAGTATATCAACAGGTTAAGCGATTTCTTCTTCACGTTTTCACGATTGTTAGCTAAAAATCTTAAAATTGAACAAATTCCTTGGAAACCTAGAGTGTAATTTAGTTTTTTTTATATATTTGCATTAATAGGGAAATATGTAAATATTTGTAAATCAATTAATTATAATATCTATATGTATTGGACACTAGAACTAGCATCAAAACTAGAGGATGCCCCTTGGCCAGCTACTAAGGATGAACTTATCGATTTTGCAATCCGGTCGGGTGCCCCACTTGAGGTTATTGAGAACCTTCAGGATCTAGAGGATGAGGGCGACATATACGAGAGCATTGAAGATATTTGGCCAGATTATCCAACCAAAGAAGACTTTTTCTTTAATGAGGACGAGTATTAACCCTTTGAAAATCGTTTGAGATTTCAGGTCTTTTGAATTCAAGCCTTTTTTCCAACACATTCTCAAGACCTTTTTGCCCTGCTATATCGTCAAGCGATTCGGCAGGGTTTCTTTTTTTCTCACGATACATAGTTGCCCTGCTCAGGATGGGGATATAGAAGTTAACGTCTAACCCAGGGGGTATGACGCTTTGTGGAGATTTTGGGCGTTTATCGGTATGCCACGCGAATCCCTTGATCATAACATCCTGCAGCTCAACCTTGTCTATGGGAAATAGGGTTGCCACTGGTGATTCACGAAACATTATGTTTACAACCTGATTATCGCGTACGCTGATGGAGAGCCTGCTCCCCTCTGCCTTGTTCACCCCAACTATCTCCCCCTCTTCTCGGCCGTAATATACAGTCTCGCCATTCCCGTTCACATCTAAACGGGTTAGCTTGCCTGCGATAAAAAAGCCAACCATTTCGCGCCCTTTGATCTGGTTAAACCGAATAGAATCCTCTTGTGAGGTAACGAATGATGATCCTGTAAATTTCATCCGATGTATGGTCTCGTTCTTAAACTCAATGCTAACATTGTCGGCAGTTAGCTGATTCTCGTAATTCCATAGAATAGGCTCTTTGTGCATATAAAGGATTGAGTCGACACTGTGGTACAGCATGGAATCGCAAACACCCTGGATGTCGGGTCTAAAAAACCTCACATCTCCCACTCCTACTAGCTGATTATATAGCGTAGAATCGGTTTTAACAGTATCCTTAACAGCTATACCCATAAGCCTATCAGCACGTAAGTATAGAGTGTCCGATTGCTCTGAGATTAGCATGGCAAGTGGCTCCTGATTAACCTCAGCAAGTTCGGTAGCCTGATTATAGGTAAGGTATTGCCCATAAATATTAATACGCTGTGCAGTATCGATAACTAGCCCATTGCCTTCAACTCTAGATATTCCTGTGTTTCTGTCGTAATAAATGCTGTTGCCAAAGAGTTTCTGCTCCCCATTATCCATAAAAGCATTGACATGAAACTCCGATTCCTGGGTTTCCCGATTATGCTCTCCTCTCTCGCTGTATAGGTAGTTGTCCTCATTATAAATGCGGGTTGGCCCGAAAAACTTTATCAGCTCGATTTGGGTATAGTACTCGAGCGAATCTGTATTTAAGAGAATATCGGCATCGATGTAAGCCACATTGCCCTCCGACACAAATAGTTTTTGGTTTGAAAAGTACTTCCCCTTATCGCTAGAGAATCTGGAATCGGGCGTATTAATCACAGCACCTCCGTAGTAGCTTACCGTTTTATTCAGGGTTTCGAAATCGAGAAAACGGGTTACCAGGGTTGTTTCCTCATCAACCATCCTAACCACCTTGCCTCGCACCTTACCCTTTTTGGTTGCACTATCAAACTTTAGGGTATCGCCATACAGGGTTGTAGTTTCTTGAAAAACCCTAACGTTGCTAAAGGCATCAAACTTGTTGAGGCCTACGTAATCGTACAGGCTATCACAAGTTATAGTGGTCTCCTCATGCCGAATGGCTACATTACCCAGCAATCGACGGATATCGTTACCATCGATCTTTAGGTTACGCATGCTGTCGGCATAGATTATGTGGATCTGGTGTTTTTGTTGACCATAAAGATTTTTACCACAACCCAGCAATAGGGTCATGGCAAGAATCGCAAAGGCAACATTATGTATTCGCATACCCTTTAGGATTGGAAACTATCGAACCCACCCTTCCATTTCGAAGCTGCAATTCCTGAAAGAGGGGTCAATTCGCACATAGGTAGTTTTCACCTTTGATTTAACCCAGTCCATGAACACCTCATGCTGTTTGCCCATCTTGGTCATCTGCTGAATAATGGCGTAATCATCATCAAGATTAGCAACGTGCTGAGGAATAAACTGGCTAATCATAACAATTTTATATACCACATTGGCATGCTCATCGCGCGACTCAAAGGGTTGGCTAATCTCTCCTGGCTTAAGGTTACGAATAACGTAGAAGTCGGCAGGAAGGAAATGTTCACGCTCGAAAAGTGATGTGTTGGTGTATGGGTTTATCATGAGCCCACCGCTAAGACGGGTATTTACATCTTCTGAAAATAGTTGGGCTGCCTGGCGGAAGGTAAGCGAGTCGGCTTTTATTAGATTCGAAATACTATCGAGCTTATTTTGCGAACTCAGAAGCTGTTCCGGCGTATAGGAAGGCCTCATGAGTATATGGCGTACATTAACCTGATCGTTCCGACGTTCAATCATTTGAATTACATGAAACCCGTACTCCGTTTCAACAATCTGGCTAACCTGCCCCTCACGCAGGCTAAACGCCACATCGGCAAATGATTTAACCAGCTGATCACGCGTCATGAATCCAAGTTCACCTCCGCGCGTTGCTGTAGCTCTATCCTCAGAGTAGGCCACAGCAAGGGTAGCAAACCTCTCACCCTTAAGCACTCTTTCCCTAATGTCGAGCAGCTGCTCACGTACAGCAAACTTAGCTTCCTCTGTAGCAGGAGGGTACATAACAATTTGGCGTACTTCGTACTGATCGGGAATGATTGGGAGGCTATCCTTGGGGATATCGCGATAAAAACGCCTAACCTCCGATGGGGTTACGGTAACATTCTCAACAATCTTGCTCTGCACTTGCTGAGCGAGTAAACCTTCTTTAATAGAAACCCTTAGATCGGCCCTAATCTGAGACATTGTTTTGTTGAAATATTTTTCAAGAGCAGCCTCCGATCCTATTTGGTTGATGAAGTATCGCAGCCTACGCTCCATCTCACTTTCAACCATCGAGGGGGCTACCTCAATGCTATCAATCGCTGCTTGGTGTAGTAGTAGCTTATGTATCATTTGCTCCTCAAAAATCTGACATTTCATATCGCCTGAGCTTGTGGCTCCCTGCATCTGCATGCGCAGCAACTCCTGCTCCACATCGGACAGCAATATCTTTTCGCTCCCTACCACTCCCAGCACCCGATCGACAACAAACTGTGCATTGACGCTTTGACCTGTTAAAAGAAAAAGAATAGCTGGAATTGCCAGAAAGGACTTGAATTTGGTTCTAATTTTCATCGGAATATGTTGGTTAATCTAAATAAATTTCGAAGTTTTTGTGATTTCTCGCGTCGTTGTATATGTTGGTTTCAAGATCTGAAATCAATCGTTGCTTTCGCTTATTAAGGATTATGCTACGAATGTTTTGTGCCTCGTAGTCGATCGGCGACTGGTGATCCTTGGGCAAAACATCTCGTAGGTTAACCAGGTACGCATGGGTGCCATCGCTCATCTCGATGCTCCGGTTGCGAAGCAAAAAGTGATCGGGATTATCGATAGGCTCAGGAAGTTCCCTGAGGATTCGAGAGAAAGGTATCCACTGATCGTTAAAATAGTCGTACTTAATAGCCACCTGATAGGCGATATTATCGAGGTTCTGAATATCCTCCTCCTTGTTGGATTTGTACAGAGCCTTTATCCGATCGTAGTAGGGATCATCCAGTCTGATTTTAATGAACAGGGCCTTAACAATCCCCTCGGCTAGGGTGAAGTTTGAAGTGTTCTCGTTATAAAACTCTTCAATCTCCTCGAAGGGGATCACGGTATCGAGCTTTTGACGGATAAACTCTTGCTCGTATTTAAAGATAAGCAGTGATGAGCGGTAATCATCGAGCTGCTTCGATACGTTCTTTTGATTCTCGCTCAAGTTCTTCTCGGCACGATTGAGGAGCAGCTGCTTACGAACCCACCTGTCAACATAGCCCATAATCATCTGCAGGCTATCGTCCTTCGAAATATTATCGGGGAAAATATCTTCAACATCCGAAAGGTAAAGGTTTTTACCATACACAGTGGCCAGCACCTTACTATTGTTGGTGTTGGTTTTAAGGCAACCAGTAAACAGCAATGTTGCTGCTATAATGGATACTATTGAGATACTAAGGGTTCGCATTCCTGTTCTATTTGGGGCTATTCTCGTTCCGATACACAACACAAAGGTTTATAAAATAATTCAGGGATTAAAGCTAATTAAGGTTAGAAATCACCTTACGATAAACCTCGCTGTTTATTTCAACAGGATACTTCTGCCTTAACGACTCAATCCATTGCTGCTCTAAGTGCTCCTGATAATCGGCAATAACCTGTCCACGAATTTCACTCAAAGGGATAGGATCATTTTCAACAGTTTTTTGGTAGCGAATGAAAAAGTACACCCCATTATCCTCCTTTGTTTCAGATAGTTTATCAGCCCAATTTGCATATCCTTTTACTACCGGATCATCGGCGATGGTGGCAAAATTATCAATACTAATCAGCGTGTCTCCCCGGCTAATGTATCGCTTCACAATGGCCTCGTCGGAAGCACCACTACCCCGCCTTGATGCTATGTACCTTTTGGCTCGATTAATTGTTCGTTTATGATTAGTTGAGAACCTTTGGGCGTAAACTCGCTCGTCCCAAGAGTAGTTCAGGATATTATTTCGATAAAAGTTCTCTAATCCTTCCTCATCGCTGGTAGATCGAGCCCATACATTCTGATTCATTATCTCGAAAAGAAGAATTCCATCGTGATACTCCTTCAGAAGGTACTTAATCTCTCTATTCTCTTTTATTAGCCTCTGCTCCTCATGGGTAAGGACTGTTTCGTTCACCAGCTCGTTGAAGCACCTCTCAACAATTACAGGGAAGGGTACATTGATATTTCTGTTACTCCCTTGCACCATCTTTTCGGCTAGCTCCGACATGGTGTGCACCCTACCGGCATACCCAAAGATGAACCTGTTACTATACAAGCTGGGCATACTCCAGTTGCCATCGTAGTATGAGGAATCGAGAAGTAATTCCATTGATTTTAGCGCATTGGTATCGAGTTCGAAACCATTCTTCTGCTTTAGCTGCTCTACAAAAAGTTTTTGGCTAACCCTTCCCCTCTCGTCGCGGGCTAACCGGGCTTTTAGCTCTGGAGCAACCTCATCAAAAGTTCCCACACCCCGCTTATCCATTAGCTTTATAATATGCCAACCAAACTGAGTTTTTACGGGAGGGCTCACCTCTCCTGGATTCTGCAGAGCAAATGCAGCTTTCTCGAACTCAGGAGGCATTTGGCGCATACCAAACCATGGCAATTCACCACCGTTTTGGGCACTCCCCGGATCTTGGCTATACTGCTGAGCTAGTCTGCCAAAGTTTTCATTAGTGAGTACCAAAGAGTACACTGAGTCGGCTAGATGTTTTGCACCTACCCTATGCTCCTCGCTGGCATTTTGCGGAGAGGCTATCATGATGTGTGAAACCTTAACCTGACCGGGTGATGGCCGCCTATTGTGAACCTTAACAATATGGTATCCAAAGCGAGAGCGAATAGGCATTGATACCTGACCCACAGGAGTATTGTAAGCAGCATTCTCAAAAGGATACACCATTTGAAATACGCCGAAATAACCAAGATTTCCACCATTTACCTTAACCGATGGATCATCACTAGTGGCCCGAGCAACCGACTCAAATGGCTCACCGGATAATATTCTATTGCGAATATTGATGGTTTTATTGTAAATAACCATTGTATCCTCAGGCGAGGCATTCTCGGGAATGGAAATAAGTATGTGGCTTGCATTAACCTCCTCCTTTAGCCTTTCGTAAGCCTCCTTTAGCAATCTCTCCTGCGCATTTTGGTCAATAAGATGAGGCTGAACCAGCTGCTTTCTGTAGCTCGCCAACTCCTGCTCAAAGGCTGATGTTTTGTGAAATCCCTGTGCTTTAGCATCGGCAACCTTAAGCTTGTAGATAACGAATAGGTCTAAATACTCATCCAGGCTTTTCTTATCGGTATCGGCCATCATCTGGCTATTCTTGAGGTAAATCTGTTCGAACTCGTAACGGCTAACCGACTCCCCAGCCACAGTGAGCAGAATTTCGTCCTTGGTTTGCGCCATGGAAGACAAGCTACCTAGAACGCAAGCGATAGTGATAAAAAAAGTACGGTTCATAATGTTGGTTTATTAGAATTTATGGTTTTATGGCACTGCTGCTAAGATCGGCTATAGTTAGGTGCTTCGCGAGTTATGGCCACATCATGCGGATGGCTCTCGGCGATACCCGCGTTGGTAATTTTCACAAAACTTGCCTTCTTAAGATTCTCGATGCTTGATGCACCGCAATACCCCATCCCTGCACGTAACCCGCCAATCATCTGATATAACACCTCCTTGAGGGTTCCTTTATAGGGAACACGTGCCACAATGCCCTCAGGCACCAGCTTCTGTATGTCGTCCTCCACATCTTGAAAATACCTATCTTTTGAGCCCTGCTGCATTGCCTCGAGCGACCCCATTCCACGGTACGACTTAAACTTCCGTCCGTTGTAAATTATCGTCTCTCCGGGTGACTCATCAACACCAGCAAACATTGAGCCAGCCATGATTGAGTCGGCTCCAGCCGCCAATGCTTTAACAATATCACCAGAGTATCGAATACCGCCATCGGCAATTACAGGCACACCTGTACCCTTAAGCGCTTTGGCCACATCGTATATGGCGTTGAGCTGTGGCACGCCTACACCTGCTATAACACGGGTAGTACAAATTGAGCCTGGGCCAATACCCACTTTCACTGCATCGGCACCAGCCTTAACCAGCTCGAGGGCAGCCTCAGCTGTGGCAATATTCCCCACCACAACCTCGAGTTCGGGAAATTCTGACTTTACCTTGGACAACATCTCAATTACTCCCAGCGAATGGCCGTGTGCAGTATCAATGACAATGGCATCGACCTTGGCCTGAACTAGCGCATTGATTCTGGCAATTGTATCGTGGGTTACCCCAACACCAGCAGCAACCCGAAGCCTTCCCTTCGAATCTTTACACGCATGCGGATTGTCCTTGGCCTTAGTAATATCCTTGTAGGTAAGCAATCCGGCCAACCTAAAATTATCGTCAACAACGGGTAACTTCTCAATCTTATACTCCTGGAGTATGGCCTCAGCTTCCTCCAGACTTATTGTTTTTTTGGTTGTTATTAATCCCTCGGATGTCATAACACTTTTGATGGGCGAGGCCAAGTTACGCTGGAAGCGCAGATCGCGATTGGTAACAATCCCAATAAGCATTTTCTCTTCATTAACCACAGGGATGCCACCTATTTTATAATCCTTCATCAGCTTTAGGGCGTCGCCCACTGTAGCTTCAGGACCAATGGTTACAGGGTCGTAGATCATTCCGCTCTCGGCTCGTTTTACAATACGCACCTGACTCGCCTGTGCCTCGATGGACATATTTTTATGAATAACCCCTATTCCACCCTCTCGGGCAATAGCAATAGCCACAGCTGCTTCGGTAACGGTATCCATTGCAGCGGAAACTATGGGTGAATTAATTTTAATTCTCTTCGAAAACATGGTGGAGATGTCAACCTCGCGGGGCAATACTTGTGAATAGGCAGGAACCAAAAGCACATCGTCGAACGTAAGTCCCTCAGCAACAACTTTTTCGTTTACAAATGACATGGTGGTAGGTTTTTATTTTTTTCGCCCGCCAAGTTACAAAAAAACTCATTAACAAGGGGGGTCTTTTCAGATATTACGCTTGTATTAACAACATTTCGCCTTACTTTTGTATGCAATCCAAATTTGTTGAGAAGAATTGAATCAGTTCGAAAAAATACTATATCAATACTGGGGCTATACCTCATTTAGGGCAATCCAACAGGAGATAATTGAGTCGGTATACAGCGGAAAGGATACCCTTGCCTTGATGCCCACCGGAGGAGGCAAATCGATCACATTTCAGGTGCCCGCCCTGGCGAAGGACGGATTATGCATCGTGGTAACTCCTCTTATTGCCCTCATGAAGGACCAGGTTGAAAACCTTAAGAAGAAGGGCATTAAAGCCGCCGCCCTACACTCGGGGATGAAGCGCCACGAGCTGGAGGTAACGCTCGATAACTGCGCCTATGGCGATTACAAGTTTCTGTACCTATCGCCCGAACGCCTTGGCACCGATTTGTTCAGGATGAGGTTGCGCAAAATGAATGTGAACCTTGTTGCAATTGACGAATCGCACTGTATATCGCAGTGGGGCTACGATTTCAGACCATCATACCTTAAGATTGTTGAGCTAAGGGAATTGCTACCCGATGTACCATTCCTTGCTGTTACGGCCACAGCAACACCCGAGGTGGTGGAGGATATTCAGGAAAAGCTGGGCTTTGCGCAAAAGCACGTGGTGAAGATGAGCTTTGAACGTAAGAACCTGGTTTACCTCGTTCGGAATGTTGAGGACAAGAATAAGCATCTGCTTAAAATTGTAAACGGGCTTCCAGGAACTGGGGTTGTGTACGTTAGGAATAGGCTTAAAACCAAGGAGATTGCCATGATGCTCCAGAACGAGGGGGTTACAGCCGATTACTACCATGCGGGGCTTAGCCCTGAGGAGCGAAACGCAAAGCAAGACGACTGGCAGCATGATCGTACACGCGTCATCGTATCGACCAACGCCTTTGGGATGGGAATAGATAAGCCCGATGTTCGGTTTGTAGTCCATATGGATCTGCCCGACTCACCAGAAGCTTACTTCCAGGAGGCTGGTCGTGGGGGTCGCGATGGCAAGCTGGCTTACGCCATATTGCTCTACAACAACTCCGATAAAGCAAAAATTGATCAGCGCACCCAATCCTCGTTCCCCGAACCCGACGAGATAAAAAGATGCTACCAGGCCCTTTGCTCATTTCTGGGAGTTGCCATAGGCGCTGGCAAGGGTGAAGTTTACGACTTTAACCTTATTGAATTTGCTACTGCCTACAAGTTTAACTTTGCCCATGCCTTTAGCTGTTTAAAATTTCTGGAACTTGAGGGCTACATCGAACTTACGGATGAGCTTGATAACCCAAGCCGTATAATGGTTACCGCAAGTAAAAATGAGCTCTATAAGTATCAGGTGGCCCATGCCGAGATGGATCATTTTGTTAAGGTTATTCTAAGGAACTACGCCGGGCTATTTAATGACTATGTGAAAATTGACGAAAAATATTTAGCCCGAATCTCAGGCAAACAGCTACCTGAGGTTACAGAAAGCCTCATTAAGCTAAGCAGAGCAAAGATAATTAACTATATCCCCCGAAAAAAAACGCCACTGATAATCTTTACCGAGGAACGATTAGATGATAAGAACCTAAGAATTAGCCCCGAAAACTATAACCTTCGGAAAGAGAGGTACACCAAACGGATAGAGGCTATGGTTAATTACGCTTCGGGAACGGCAAAATGCCGTAGCATGTCGTTGCTCGAGTATTTTGGTGAAAAGAATGCCACTCGATGCGGTAAATGCGATGTGTGCACCTCGCGAAACGAGCTGGATATGAGCAAGTATCAATTCGATCAGATTCTTGAACAAATTAAGAATAATCTGCAAAGCGATGGGGTTACCCTTGAAAAGCTAGTTGATTCCGTTAAATTTCCATCGGATAAAACTACTAGGGTAATTCGCTGGCTATTAGACAACAATAAGATACTAAAGGATAGTAACGAACTTTTGCACTGGAACAAAACCATGTAGCTCATTGTTTTTAGTTAGATTTGGCTAATAAAATCAGGTGTTTTTGGGTTTCTAAGGGAGGATTCGTAAAGAGTAAGACTAGCTTGTTAGGGATGGTTTGAAGACAGAAGACAGGAGACGGAAGTGAGAAGACAGGGGACAGGAGACGGAAGTGAGAAGACAGAAGACAGAAGACAGGAGACGGAAGTGAGAAGACGGAAGACAGGAGACGGAAGACAGGAGACGGAAGTGAGAAGTGAGAAGACAGGAGACGAAAGATGATTATCTCAGAGTTGAAACGTTGTTGCTGAAAAAACCAGATAGGCTGGAAGTAAGCTCACTTCTTACCAGAATATTATTTTTTTAGTTTACCTTAACGCAAAGTGTTTCCACGAGATAGGATAGTAACACCTAAAATCATACGAATTTGAAAGCAGCAATAATTGGTTCTGGTGTAGGTGGGTTAGCAACAGCTATACGACTGGCTGCTAAGGGGTATAAAGTCACCGTTTTTGAACAATCGGAAAGAATTGGAGGTAAGCTTAACGAGTTGCGAATGGGCGATTTCCGCTTCGACACAGGCCCTTCGCTATTCACATTGCCCAACCTAGTTGATGAACTATTTGATGTTGCCGGCGAGGGGAATTCAAATGCATTTGAATATAAGCAGCTCGAGAATGTAACGCGCTACTTTTACCCCAACGGAAAGATTCTGAATTCATGGGCCGACCCCAAACGATTTGCTCACGAAGCCGAAATAGTTTTGGGTGAACCTGCCACGAATATTGAAAACTACCTTGCCGAATGCGAGGAGCTGTACAACCTTACGGCTAACATGTTTATGTTTAGCCCCTTCCCCACCTGGGAAGGTTTCAAATCGGAAGAAGCTAAGAAAATTGGGCTGAACCTAAAAAAGCTGAAAGCTTTTGAGACTATGCACAAGGTTAACAAAAGGAGCTTCAAGCAGAAGGAAACCATTCAGCTTTTTAACCGCTTTGCCACCTACAACGGTTCCAACCCCTACAAAGCACCGGGTACGCTAACTATAATTCCTCATCTTGAGCATAATATTGGAGCTTACTTTCCCAAAAAGGGAATGTACTCCATTTCCCAATCGATGTTTGAGCTGGCACAGAAGCTTGGGGTAAAATTCCACCTAAACTGTTCTGTTCAGCGAATTGAATATAACAATGGGAAAGTTGCTGGCATTAAGGCCAATGGTTTGGCCGATAGCTATGATATTGTGGTAAATAATACCGATATTTTTACAGCCTACCCAAGCCAAATGCCCGACCGTAAGCTAAGCTGGTTTTACAAACGGCATGAGCCATCATCGTCGGCACTAATTTTTTACTGGGGGGTAAAGGGTACTCATCCACAGCTCGATGTGCACAACATCCTATTTAGCAACAGCTACTCTAAGGAGTTTGAGATACTTGGGCAAAAAGGCATAACCAACGACCCAACGGTTTACATCTTTATCAGCAGTAAAGCCGTACCCAGCGATGCCCCAGAAGGGCATGAGAACTGGTTTGTAATGGTAAACGTGCCGCCCGACTATGGGCAGGACTGGAAGGAGCTAACAGCCCGAACCAAAAACAATATCATTGCCAAAATAAAAAGGGAACTTAATATTGATATTGAATCAAAGATTTTAACCGAGGAAATATTGTGCCCACCACTGATAGAGCAAAAAACGGGATCGTACCGTGGTGCACTCTACGGCATAAGTTCAAACAATCGATTTGCTGCCTTTAGCCGCCATCCAAACCGATCAAAGAGCATTAAGGGACTTTACTTTGTTGGAGGTAGTGTTCACCCTGGAGGTGGCATACCGCTGTGCCTTGCCTCGGCAAAAATTGTTGACAACATGATAAAACCCATATAGCATGAAATCGTTCCTTGATAAATATAAGCTAACTCTTGCATTAATTATCATTATTGGCGGATACGGCATTTCTATCCCGGGCCTATGGATAATGCGCAATAACCCCGAGGTATTTCAGCTGAGCTGGGTGTTCACTACCCTTACGCTTGCAATTTTGCTGATTTTCCATAAACCCCACAACGTGAAATTTTGGCTAGCCATAGTCGCCGTTGGGATAGCTGGCTGGACAGTTGAAGCCATTGGTACGAATACGGGGGTAATTTTTGGTGGATATGCCTATGGCCCATCCTTGGGGCCAAAAGTTTGGGCAACTCCTATAGCCATGGTGGTTAACTGGATGATTTCGGTTTACCTAATCACCATGGTGTTACGGTCGAAAATTATTAACCTATGGCGATTGGGTTTTGCCGGCGCTCTGCTCATGGTTATTTACGATATACTGCTAGAGCCCGTTGCCATAAGGCTTGATATGTGGAGCTGGGAAACCGTTACACCACCCCTACAAAATTACATCGCATGGTTTATCATCTCATTCCCCCTTGTAATGCTTCTGGGTAGGTATACCAAAAACAGCAGTAACCCTTTAAACACAATTGTGCTAGTGTGCCAGCTACTATTTTTTGCATTGCTAAACCTCATGATTGCGTTTGGTAATTTATGATGATTTAGGCAAATACAACAGATGGAGGTTGTTAGGGGCAGTTATTTTATTGTCTGTCAGGAAATTGTCAGATTGATTTGCTTTCCAAAACCAATTTCAATTAACCTATAAAGTGTAGAAAGTTGAATGTCACTATGTCCGTTTTCAATTCGTGAAATAAAACTTTTCCTAGTACCTGTTTTTTCAGCAAGTTGTTCTTGGGTCATTTTGGCTTGCTTTCTTTCTTCCCTTATAATTTCACCAATTGCAAATGCTTTTGCTTTAATTTCAAATTCAGTCCTTTTTCTTGTTCCTAAAGGGCCATAACGACTTTCAAGGTGCTCGTCAAAAGTTGTAATCTCTTTATAGCTATTTTCTTGTGTTTTCATAATTTTTCCTTTTGGAGTTAAAATACTCATCCTTAATTCTAAGTGCTTTGTCAATCTCTTTCTTCGGCGTTTTCTGTGATTTCTTTTGAAATCCATTAAAAAGCACAACTAGATTTCCCTCGTCAAAGCAACAGAAAACTCTATAAATGTTGCTTTCAAATTCAATTCTTATTTCAAATAGTCCTTCTGTTCCATCAATATACTGAAAGAATTTTTTCGGTATTCTTTCAGCGCTTGCAACTAGGAATAGAACGTAGTCAATCTTGACTTTAACTTTTTCTTTCAGAGGTTCATAGAATTCTTTGAAATAGTTTCTGAAGAATATTAGTTTACGTTTTCGTTCCATACCGCAAAGTTAACTAATAATGGAACATAAATCAAGTTTTTGATTGCCTGTATTTGATGGGATAAGAATTTTAAGGCTAAGAATCTGATGGTTATACGGTTTCTTTACCATGCAACAAATCTAGAAATTTCGATTTGTTGCGTTGAGTTATTGAATTCTCACTTCAGGATTATACTACTTCCCTAGCCCCACCGCCAATATTTACCTCATAAAATTCGGGTGCGTACCCGAATTTATGCTGAAATGGAACAGAAACTGCTCGTTTAAGCTCATCAACAAAATCTTTCCTAACCAGATTTAGGGTACAACCACCAAACCCACCACCCATCATTCGTGCCCCCAATACCTCATCTAGGCTTTTGGTGGCTTCAACCAGCAAATCATGCTCATCGCAGCTTACATGGTATTTAGCACGTAAGCCTTCGTGCGACTGATACATCAGCTCGCCAAGCAGCTGAAAGTTACCATTGCCAATGGCATCGGCAGCCTGTACAACACGTTCAATCTCCTCTGTTACATACTCACACCTCAAAAAAACTTCCTCTCCTAAAATATCTTTGTAGGGATAAACATCCTTTGAGCGCACGTCGCGCAAGCTCCTAACCTGGGGCATTTGTGAGCTTAGCATCATAACCCCCTCCTCGCAATTCCATTTACGCCTATTATACTCCGATGAGGCTAGGCTATGCTTCACCTTGGTATCGACCAGAACAAACTCGTAATCGGTAAGTTCGATGGGTAGATATTTATACTCCAATGATCGGCAATCGAGCAAGATGGCGTGGTTTGTCTTGCCAAAAATGGAAGCGAACTGATCCATTATGCCACACATCACACCCGCGTAGTTGTGCTCGGCTTTTTGCCCAACCCGTGCAAGGGTTAATTTATCTAAATCAAAATTAAAAACTGTGTTTAGCGCCGTTGCAAAAACGCTCTCCAGCGCAGCCGATGAGGATAATCCTGCTCCAGTTGGGATATCGCCCCCAAAAACAGCATCGAAACCCTGGGCAATGTGCCCAAGGGCCTTAAACTCCTGCACCACGCCAAAGGGGTATTTGGCCCAATGCGGTAGTTCCTTTCCAGCATCACCCTTTGTGAATGTTACTGCCTGCTTAAAATCAACCGAAAACAGGTTGATATCATGCCCCCCGTTGGGCTGTATGGCAAGATATATGCACTTATCGATAGCTGCTGGAAGCACAAATCCATTGTTATAATCGGTATACTCGCCAATTATGTTTATTCTGCCGGGTGCTGAGAATAGCCTAAAATCCTTACCAAATCTTTCGACAAACGATTCTCTTACTTTTTCTACTATCATTCAAGTTAAAACATTGATTATTGACACGATCAATAAATATCTACATATTATATCAATCACCCACTACCAAAACACGGTGTAAAGCACAACCAGAATTAGTAGTATTGCGTAGGCTGCAATATTAAAGTTCTTCCCCGTTTTAAAGGTTTCCTTTGGCAATGGGATTGACTTTGGATCCTCATCGTATTTAGCCGTTAGCAAGCTTACCATAATGATAACCACCATGGTGATTAGGCAAGTGTACATCATTTGATCGAGGAATGGCATCTCAATGGGTAAGAACTTCAACATCAAGGCAACGGGAATAGATGAGATAACCCCAATAATTGCTGCCTTGCTGTTGGTCTTTTTCCAGAACAACCCCATGAGGAATACAGCCAAAATGCCCGGACTTACCACCCCCGTGTACTCCTGAATGTACTGAAACATCTGGGGCATTGTATCCAAAGCCGGTGCAACCAGCACCGCAATGACCAACGACACCATAACGGCAATGCGGCCCACAGGCACCAAATCGGAACCATCGGTTCTCTTTGAGATGTATGGTTTGTAAATATCCATAGTAAAAATGGTTGCCGTAGAGTTTAGCATAGACGCCAAGGAAGAAACTATGGCGGCAGACAAGGCAGCCACCACCAACCCTTTTATCCCAACGGGTATAAACGACTTGATTAGCCATGGGTAAGAAATATCGTAGTTAACCGATCCGTCGGGGCGAAGAAAATCGGCTCTTACACCATCAATAATGGCTGTTCCCTCGGGTTGAGTAAACATCACAAAAGCAATAATTCCGGGAATTACCACAAATAACGGTAGCAATAACTTTAGGAAAGCGGCAAAGGCTAACCCCTTCTGCGCCTCGCGAAGCGATTTGGCCGCCAGGGCTCGTTGAATAATGTACTGATTAAATCCCCAGTAGTATATGTTGGCCACCCACATACCGCCAATAAGTACACCAATACCCGGAAGATTCATAAACTCTGGATTATCGCGCTTAAGAATCATATGAAACTTATCGCCTGCAGTATTGTAGATATGATCTAAACCAGCAAAAATACCACCATCGGGGGTTACATGGTTTAGCGCAATGAGCGTAGTAATAAATCCTCCTACCACCAGCAACACCACCTGAATAACATCGGTCCATGCAACGGCCGAAAGCCCACCCCAAATGGAGTAGGCAGCAGCAAAACAGGCCAGCCCAATTATAAAGTACATAATCATTGATCCATCGCCTGTACCCAGAATGGTATCGAGCGCTTTGGCACCCAAAAACAGCACTGACGTTAGG
>JAVERU010000217.1:0-3070 GCA_034006965.1 Tenuifilaceae bacterium | reverse complement strand
CTCCTACACCATCGATACGCTTAAAGCCCTTAGGGCAAAGCATCCTAAGAGGGAATTCACACTGCTCATGGGCGCCGATTCGATAGACAGCATAGAGAGGTGGAAAGACTACCAATCGTTGCTCGCGAATAACCGAATTATGGTATACCCCCGATTAGGCTCAAATACCGATGAGCTAAAATCGAAATACACTGTTGATATCATAGATGCTCCAATCATGGAGATTAGCTCAACCTTCCTTCGCAAAGCCCTATCGCAGGGAAAAAGAGTCGACTATTTTATGCCCCCAAGGGCATACCAGTACCTTCTCGATAACAAGATATACTAACATGATGAGCAAAGAATTTGATATGGGATTGCAGGCTCTTTACGCTGGCGATCTGACAAAAGCTGAAGAGCTGCTTTCCAAAGCAATAGAGGATAATCCGCTGAATGCAGAGGCATACTTCTACAGAGGCAAGGTACATCGACAAAATGGAAAGCATACTGCCGCCCTGAACGATTTTTACAAAACCCTCGACATTGACCCATCGCACAATCAGGCCAAGGTATCGCTGGAGATGGTGAAGCAAATCATGGCGTTTCGGAACCCCGATTTGTATAATCCATAAATATGGATTGGGTAATCTGCCAAAGGCAGACAGGTTGAATGATTGGGTTGATTGACATGACAGGGTGCGAAGCTCCCTACCAAAGCATAGGTAAACCTGCCATGGGCAGGCAAGCTGTCAACTTCTTAAGGATTGAAGGATTGAAGGATTGAATGACCTGCCTGACTGACGTCGGCAGGCAGGTTGAATGATTGATTGAGATGCAGGTTTCTGAACCTGCGTTGCCCTGAGCAGTTCGACAGGTGGTCAGTGAGGATGGAATAAAAAAAGGCAGCTGCCAATCCATTTTCAGATTGCAAGCTGCCTTTTATATTGTTACCCGCTAAACTAACCTAAACAATTACGTTTCTCCATGTAAGGGTATTTAAAATCGGTTGGGGGCACAAGGGTTTCCTTTACCGTACGTGGGCTTGTCCAACGCAATAGGTTGTAAGGCCCACCGGCCTTATCGTTGGTTCCGCTACCACGTGCACCGCCAAATGGCTGCTGACCAACCACCGCGCCAGTAGGCTTATCGTTGAAGTAGAAGTTCCCCGCAGCGTATCGGAGCACAGAGCAAGCCTGATTTAAAGCTTTCCTATCGGTTGAAATTACTGAACCTGTTAAGCCGTAGGGTGATGTCTCATCGACTAATTTCAGGGTTTCCTCCCATTGCTCGTCTTCGTAAACATAAACTGTGAACACCGGCCCAAAAATCTCTTCCTCCATGGTTACAAAGTGTGGGTCCTTGGTTACAATAACGGTTGGCTCAATAAACCAACCCACGCTGCTATCGCCATTACCACCAAACATTATCTCGGCATCGTCCGATTTTTTGGCCATATTGATGTAGCCCATAATATTATTGAAGGCCGCCTCATCAATTACGGCATTCATGAAGTTTCCGAAATCGGACACATCGCCCTGCTTAATCTCGTTGAGCATCTCGAGCATACGCTTTTTAAGCGGTTCCCAAAGCGACCTTGGCACGTATCCGCGCGAAGCGGCAGAGCATTTCTGTCCTTGATACTCGAACGCACCACGAATCATAGCCGTTGCAGCCACATCCACATCGGCCGATGGGTGCACCACCACAAAGTCCTTGCCTCCTGTTTCGCCCACAATTTTTGGGTACGACTTATACTTCTCCAAATTCTCGCCCACCTGTTTCCAAAGCTGGTTAAATGTTGTTGTAGAACCAGTAAAGTGAATACCTGCAAGCATAGGGTGAGGAATTGCCGTACCTCCTACTACCGAACCCTTGCCCGGCACAAAGTTAATTACGCCATCGGGTAGCCCTGCTTCCTTAAATATCTGCATTAATAGGTAGTTCGACAGCAAAGCTGCGGTAGCTGGCTTCCACACCACGGTATTTCCCATTAGCACAGGCGACATGTTAAGGTTTGATCCTATTGCGGTAAAGTTAAACGGTGTAATGGCAAGAATAAAGCCTTCGAGCGGACGGTACTCCGTTCGGTTCACCACCCCTGTTTCGGAGTGGGGTTGTTGGTTGTAAATTTCCGAAATGAAGAAAGAGTTGAATCTCAAAAAATCGATGGTTTCGCAGGCAGCATCAATCTCGGCTTGATAAACGCTTTTTCCCTGCCCCACCATGGTTGCTGCATTTATTCTGTGGCGATACTTTTTTGATATAAGCTCCGCTATCTTCTGGTTTACGCTTGCACGCTCTACCCACGACACGGTGGCCCAGTACTTATGCGCCTCTAGCGCAGCTTCGATGGCCATTTTCACCTCCTCAGGGCCTGCCATATGGTAACGGGCAATAACCTTCTTATTGTTATGCGGTATGGTTATTTCACCCATCTTCCCTGTTTTAACCTCCTTCCCTCCTATAATTAGGGGTATCTCGGTAACTGTATTGCTTAAGCGATTCACCTCATTTAGCAACTCAGCACGATCGGTAGAACAGTCCTCATACATTCTTACGGGTTCGTTCTCTGGTCGTTGAAAATTAAAAATTGCATTATTCATAGTAACCTGTTTAGTTAATTATTATTCGTTATGCAAATTTATACATATCGTTCGTTTTCATCAATGATTTTTGTCACGTGCTTTCATATCCAAAACATTTAATAGCACTTTTTGTTTATAAGCTTCATCAGTGGCTGTGCATCATAATTAAATTAACACCAATTAGCTAAAAATAAATTCAACCTAAGCACAAGTTTAGGGTCAAAAGCGGGTCAAATGTGAAACGATATTAAAACTATACCATTAGAGGACAAACATCTATGAAAACAAGATTCATCGTAACAGTGGTTTTGCTAGCTGCAGCAAGCCTATCAGCCTCACCTCAAGGTCAACGTCAAGGAGGGGGAGCAGGAATGACAAGCAATATGACAGGTTCGGTTGTAGGCAAAGTAACCGATAAGCTGAGCAAAACGCCTGTAGAATATGCTAACGTGGCCTTTTACCGCCTGCGCGATTCAAGCTTAGTTACAGGAGGTATTACCAATGAG
>JAVERU010000216.1:0-3075 GCA_034006965.1 Tenuifilaceae bacterium | reverse complement strand
TTTTCATTTATTGTAACCTTTAGTAATAAAATGTAAATATACGTAATTTTACAACAAAAATACAGCAAAAACAAGAGTATTTACATAAAATTACATTTTGTGAAATATAGTGTCATAAATTGTTATAAGTTGAAACATAAATTAAAGGCAGGATGGGTAAAAGTATATACATTCGACAAGCTAAATGATATACTTTACATCCTGAAACTTATTCGCACCTATGGTACTCAACGAAAATGAATTTCTATGATATGTAAGAATTTTTGATATATAATGATATAAGTTAATTTATCCGGCAAGCTCTAAAAATCCATTCCAAAGAACATTATCATGAAACACAAAATACCAAATACAAACCTTACACTTACAGAGACTGAAATACAAGCAATCGTTGATTTTGCCCACAGTAGAAACATGAACAAAATTCCTTCTATATGTTCAAGTAAGTCCAAAAAATCAACATTGGTATCGTCTTATGGTCCTAATACTGACGGAGTGTTTGAATTACCACAAGACAAAAGCATTTTTATAAATTACGGTAATCACAATGACCAGGCATGATGCAGAAATTTATACAATGGATGTTTTAGAAGATGATGAATTTGAAGTACCTGAAAGATTTTAAAATATTATTAATACCGGCAATATAAAAAACACAACCTGGATATCAATTTCAAGGATAAGAAAATGCAGCAAACGCTCGAGGTTATTGTAAGTTTTTTTATTGGAATCATAAGCCCAAATACTGGAAATGCTGCAACAGGCGGCAGCGCAACTCATCCAGTTGGCGGAAGAGCCGGACAATAACAACAATTTGTTGGGGCAGATCATTGTCCCTCACAAATACTATGATAAATTAAACATAGAGGAGTTGTAAAAATTAACATAAAACATATAAAATCAGAGACAGATTATCAAAAAGCCCTAGAAAGAGTGGAAGAAATTTTTAATGCTATCCCAAATACGCCGCAAGGTGATGAGCTTGAAAATTTAACAGCTCTTATAGAGAGATATGAAGCGCAACACTATTGCATAGATTTACCTGATCCTGTAGAGGCATGTCGTAAAAATATGTACACTCAATAAAGATATTAATACAATATGTCGAAAAAAATCTAAAAAATCGACATATTTATATTGTATGTAAAATTCACTATTAAGATTGATGGCTGTATAATTTACTTGAGTGATTCTTTGTAAGTTCATGTACTGTGTTTGCAGACACTTTATATAACAAAGCCTTCCAAAAGCCCTATTAGGATTTTATCTTGGCGAGGTTTTTTTTGCCTATAAGTATGGGTGAGCTTGCTATTAGAAGAATTAAAGAGGTACAAAATGGATGATTTTAATAAACACCTAAGAGAAGCACTTAAAAACAATGATTTTAAAGTGGAATATGATAAAAAATCTTTGAGATATGCCATCATTGATATAATAGTTGGTATTAGAATACAATATAATCTAACCCAAAAAGAATTAGCTAAAAAACTAGGCACTACACAAGCTGTAGGGTAATCTCTTCAAAAAAGACATAATTGGCCAAATAAAAAACAATAAAACAGATCGGAGAAATATTTGATGACAATAGACATAGACGGTCAAAAATCTATAGAAAACCTTGAAAAGGCACTCAAAGAGTATCATGAGTCAAAATTAACAGACGACAAAGTGCAAACTATTTATACGAAAGGATTTTGCAAGGGCATGATCTATGTTATGAAAAATCTTGGCATGATCAACGAAGAAGACTTAAAGCGCTTGGTGGCTGATACTGAATTTGAAGTGCCATCGATTTATAGAACAAAATAAGGGATTTGCTTTATATAAAAGATGTTGGAGTAGAGAACTTAATACCAGCAACTCCAACTTTGCCTCATTGTAGCAACATGACTACCAAGGATATTGTCTCAACCATAATTATACCAAAAAAAAATAATTTTTATTTTTTCTATCATATATACGAAATTTTGCTATAATGTCATACATGTAATACAAAGGACATATATGTTATCAATTAGACTGGATCCTAAAATGGAAGAGAGAATAGATAATTTATCAAAAGCTACAAAAAGACCAAAAAGCTTTTTTGTAAAAGAGGCTTTGGCAAATTATCTTGATGATATAGAAGACTACTATGATGCTATGAAAAGAAAAAATAGCTCCGGTAGAGAGCTGATATCTTTAGATGAACTCAAAGCCGCCTTGAGTGTATAAGATTGTTATTGACAAAAAAGTCATCAAAGATTTAAAAAAAATCGATAAAGTGTGGCAAGAAAAAATACTTGAAAAGATAGATGACTTTCTTACTCAAGCACCATATGACGGCAAAAAACTTGTAGGAAATCTCTCCAATTTTTATAGAGTAAGAGTTGGGAATTATAGAATTATCTATGAGATTATTGATGAGATAGTAACTGTTGAAGTGATTAAGATATCACATCGTAAAAATGTGTATAATTGATCAACAATGAGAATGGGTGCTATTTTCTAGCATATCATCAAGGATTAACGATGACAAAAGCCAATACAATAAAAGATGAAATTATCGACAAAGGCAATCATATCAAGGTCTCTAATGCAGATGACAATACAGTACTCAAAGCTTTAGAAATGGCAAAAATAAAGTATGGCAGCACTCTTGATATCACCGGCAATGATGCCTTCAAAACAAAGGTTATATCCCTGGTACACAAACACAACCTGGATATCAAGTTTAAAGATAAGAATATGAATAAGACTTTGATAGCTTTGAGAGCAAATATTTTTATAAAAATTTTAAAATCTTCTGGAACGTGGTTTTTAAATAAAATTATATCTATTGTAAGTGTTTTATTTTGGATAACTGCTGCGATCGCACTATTGTTTTTAATTGTAGTTGCTGTTTTATTTATAGCTAAACAGATATATGAATATTTTGGACTTGGCTGGGCAATTACTTTTGTTATTGTAAGTTTTTTTATTGGAATCATGAGTCCAAATACTGGAAATGCTGCAACAGGCGGTAGAGGATACTCTGGTAGAAGTGGTGGAGGTGTCTATTCCGACAATGGTGGCGGTAATAGCGGTTACGCTCCT
>JAVERU010000048.1:0-20598 GCA_034006965.1 Tenuifilaceae bacterium | reverse complement strand
GCGATTACGTGCGTTTCAATTCCACTATGGGATGATTGGAAGCCGTAAATTTATAAAAAAAAATAATTGATTTACAGCCTGTTCGTAAACTAAAAAAGTAAAAAACAATCATTTTTGGTTGTCGAACCCAAGTAATGGAATTACCCCTGGGGTTCGACAACTATTATATACCCTTAGTTTTCAGCACATCAAAGAACATTGTCGCTGCTCAGCTTAAAATAGCACGAATTTAATCATCCTGTTTTTGTTAGGTCGACAACCGTACAGCTTGTTAAAGCATTGTGTCTATGGAACTTCGCTCATGGCCTAACACCTCTTTCTCAAGCCATTTGCTCTCCCTGCTTGTAAAGAGGATCAGGCTGTCCTCATCATCCATAATTTCTTCGGCTCTATGCTTGAGCTCTTTAAGCTTCACCTCTGTTATCTCTCCCTCGAAAACCGAGTTCTGAATCCAATTCAAATACTTTCGACAAAGCTTTAGCATCTTTCCGGTACGCTTCTGGTTAACGTCGTAAACTAGTATGATGTACATTCCCTTCATTTTAACCCGGGCAGGTTTTGGAAACCTGTCCCGGTTAGTTAATTACTACCACCACATCTTAAAGGGCTTATACTCCTCTATGCCAAGCAAATGCTTACTGAGCTTGTAGCACTCTAACTTTACCAAGTGCTTGTAGCTCACATTCCGCTTTAGGGTGCGGTGCTGGATGGTCTCACTAAGCCTATCCTCAAAGGCTTTAATAAAAATCTTCTTCCCGCTCTCGTTAAGCAAGCACCTATTGAGCTGCTCGCTGAAATGCTTCTCCTGGAGCTCTCGCTTATTTATCACCTTAAAAATTACTCGGTCCACCAGTATTGGTTTAAATATCTCGGCAATGTCCAATGCCAGGGAGTATCTCCTTTCGCCAGGTGTATGTAAATACGAAATCGTTGGGTTTAGCTGGGTTTGATGAATTGCCCGAAGGCACTGGCTGTAGCACATCATGTTGCCAAACGAGATCAGCGCGTTAATAGGATTTTGTGGTGGTTGCTTGGTGCGTGCACCCATCTCAAAATCGTTTAGAATTTTGTTAACCCCCTGGTAGTAGCTCTGCCTGATGTTCCCCTCAATGCCCATTAGCTCATCAACCTTTTTACACTCAGGGATACCCACTTGGTACTGCTCAATCTGGTTTACTTCAAGCGAAAGGTCTTTGCCTCGGGTATCGTAGTAGCGCAGGTTCTTTAGCATGTTGTGCGATGCGCCTTCGATAAACTTTTGTGCTATGGCCATTCGCTTAGCTTTGTTGGAGTAGTAATCGACCTGCGACACGATCATCCTTCCAGCCAGCAGCCCATCCTTGGCCATGAATGATCCGGTGTAGTTCTCGTAGTAGTCGAAAAAGTGTACGCAGATACCATTTTTACCAAGGAAGTTGTATAGCGCGCTATTGGCATCGAGCGACCCCAGCACGTACAAATCATCAACACCCTCAACGGGGATGTATCGGGGTTGCCCCTCCACGCCGTCTTCATCAACCGGGGTGAACTTTAGCGTATTGTCCTTGCGGCTAAGACGGCCAGGATTGAAGAGGTAGTAGGATTTTTTCATAGCGATTAATAATCCAAACCTGAAAGGTTTTATTATTTTATATAATTGTCCGCTAACATACCTAAAGTTAAAATATAGAGAATACGTCATTGCGAGCCTGCCTTTACCCTGCCTTTGCCCTGCCTTTGCCGGCAGGCAGGCGGCAGGCAGGGAGTGTTTTTTATGACGAAGCAATCTACTCGTATTCAGTGAAATAAAGATTGCTTCATCCGCCGGCTGGCGGATTCGTAATGACGATTCGGTGTTTTGGTATCGAAACGGATAGTCATATTATTTTATTCAATTATCAGATGATCAATAAAATCAAAATCAATTATCTGCCTATGCGTATCCACAAAATTGCCCCTCCCATCGAACCAACCCAGCACCTGATTCCGTTGCAACCTAGTGGGCTTGGCCGATACAATTGTACCGTACGACGACCAAGGGTAGTCCTTGTAGCTATCGGTAAACCCGTGGTGCACAGGATTTGAGTGGATATAAACCACCAGCTGGCGAAAGTAACGCTCGCTATCGACCAGCTTACGACGGAATGGCCTTTCGAAGAGGGTTCCTTGGCGGCCTTGCTGTCTGTTTAAGGCCTTGGCATAGGCATTGAAAAGGTTTGAAAATCGCTTGGAGACCCAAAGGGAATAGCTTTCCTCCTTCTCTCTCCCCTCCAAACCTGACAGGTTTCCAAAACCTATCAGGTTTTCTCCTCCCACTACCTCCTCCGCCTCCTTAATGCGTACCAACAAATGAAAATGGTTGCCCAGCAAGCACCAAGCAAAGGTATCGGCAATGGGGTCGATATGCTCATCGTATTTTCGCAGGAAATACTCATAGTTACCGGGGCTATAAAACAGGTTTATCCCATTCACTCCCTTGTTGTAAATGTGGTAGTAGTTACCTGGGATTAGGGGTTGGGTTGTGGACATGGTCTTCATTATTTACCCCTGACAGGGTTTAAAACCCTGTCAGGGGTGCTTATGATTACTCCTCCCCGCTCCAGCAGAAATCGAAGTAGGAGCAGCTCTTGCAAATCGACTTTTTCTCTTTAGGCGGACATTCCTCGGCTTTTGTTATAATTTCAATTTCGTTTTCAACGCTCACTATCTTTTCCCTATCCTCATTGGTCAATTTAACGGTTTCGGTGTGTCTCATTGTAGGATAGTCGAGTTTACCAGTTACCCCCTCAATACCCCTTTGCTCCAGTCTCCAGATATAGAATTTAACTTGCCACTGGTGCGCCACCTCCAGCCTATCGGATTTTTTTGTCTCGTGAATTACTTTACCAAACGGGTCGTAAAAATCTATCTTCACCCCATCCACTTCAATCTCAGTAAATTTGCTAGCCCTATACTGGTAGGTGTTCTCGTGTATCATCTTGCCCTCATACACCAAATCCGATGTATGCTCCATGCTTATCCCGTTGGCAAATAGCCAAAGCTTGCGATGGCATATCCAGTAGTAGGCGAAGTGGGTACCGGTGATGTTCATTTTTTGATGGTTGGTTGTTTCAGACCTGACAGGTTTTGAAAACCTGTCAGGTCTGAAAATGCTATAATTGATTCTCGTAATCAAACGCCATCATTAGTTCAACTAGGCGGTTTTCGGCTTTTTCGAGGGCGTCGGCACTACCAACTGAGCCAACAATATAACTTGATGCAATTGGAGTAATAAAGAGTTCGGCTTTTGCTGTCTCGTCAATCTTTGGAACCGCTTGCAACCTCTCGGTGTCTTCCCGTAAATCGCCCCTAATGGCGTAAGCAATCTGGTTTGCATTATCACTTATTGCAAGGGCTACGGTTTCCATTAGGCTAAAGGTTCGGGCTTGGTTCGAGGTAATACGCCAGTTGACTATTGCCTTGGCTAGAGAACGAATAATCTTTTCCCTTTGTTCCTTTGGGCAAATTAGGCAATTACCAAAAATATTACGTCCTTCAATCCAACCTGCTGCCCTTAACTTGTCCTCGGTTTCAGGAAATAGCTCTGGCTCAAGTTTATTCGTTGAGACGCAAAAAAGCGTTCTAAGGTCGATAGCTACATCGTAAACGAACAAACCTGTTGCACGAGTTTGGTCTTGAATAAATGCCCTGTTTGGCAAACTTCTTCTGTTCGTTGTTAGCCACTCCTCTAGTTCTTCTTTACTAAGTTCAGCACCTCTTTTCTTGTTGTCGAGCCAGTATACTTTCACCTCATGATGCTCGGGGTGCGAGGTTCTGTCGAATGTTAAATTCTCGGTTGGATTTTCAATACCACCCAAGAGTGGATGCAAAGGACGCATGGCTGAGATAGACAAAGGGCTTCTTCTTTTTACTGTCATACTACCACTTTCGGCCTTCATGTAACCGCCTAATAGTTGGTCAGAGAAAGTTGGGTCGCAAGGAGAATGTGGCTCCTTTTGACTGGCTTTATTCTCCTTCTTGTCTATCTCCCAGTTAAAAGTAATCGCAGCAAAGGGAAGATTCAACGCCTCAATAATTGACCGTTTTACTTGTTGTCCACTCGAATAGGCCATTCGGCGACCAAACTGAGGGTCGAAGTAGAATTTCTGACCATCGTTTACTCCAAAAACGGTATGCTCTGCATGACGAAGACCTCGTAGATAAATAAATGGTGAGTTGTTCATAGTTTCAAGATTTTATGAGTTAGATTTTGATTTAATGTAAGAGTATTCAAATCGAATAAGTGTGATAAACAGAGGGAAGCTATCGGCAGGCATTTTTAATACCTGTTCTACAACTTCCTTGAAGGAATCGGCGTGAGCAGAATTATAACCTAATACTTGTGCCAGTTTGTCTATAAAACCCTTTAGGTTATTAGATTCACGAATTTCTTGGGATAAAGTTGAATATACCTTTTTCCCCCTCTCATCCATTTTCTCAAGATCAATGAGAGCATTAGCCACACTTGTGGCTAAACCTAGTAGTTCTGTTTTGTTTAGCATAGCGATTATCCATATTTTAAAAAGTTGATAATTTGAGAATGATTCATTGTTGTTAAACTTGTAGTCTTTGCCCTGTGCGTAAAGAATTGAGCCTTTGGGCATATACTCGCGGAGTTTGGCTGGTTCCAACGCTTTTAGCCCAATAGTTCCCAACTTGCACGCTTGCTTGAAATTGTAAAAGGTAGAGAGAGTTTCGAGTTCTTCCTCTTTAAGCACGGTGTCCTCACTAGTAAAAAGTTTATCACGTAAATCGAAAATCTTATTCACCTGAGGTAGATAAAGATTAATAAACCCTAGTGTTGTATTGGTTTGCGATAGGTTGTAAGCGTATGCCGTAATCTTTTTGTTTGGGTATTTTTTTGCCAAGGCAAAAACTACTTTCGACCATTGCTGCGTAGGGATTGCGATTTTCCCTTGAACGTCTGATGTTTCAACATTCAGGTTATCATCAGGAGCATTGGGGTTAAAGTAAGGTCTGGCCCAATGCCAAAGCCACTGTCCATTCCATGTTTCAATTTGCTTATCCTTAACATTTGGGGTTTGTTGTAGGTACTTACGATAGTATTTCCATCCATTGAACAGAGCCCAAAGAACTTCTTCCTCATCAATTAGCATTACATATCCTCCACTCACACCCACACCTAATGCTTCTCCAATCCAAGATGCATACATTTCATCTTGATTAATTGTAACAGCGATGTCACTAACTTGTCCTGAGGTTGTACCTCCAACATCTTTTGCTTGTGAACCAACGAAAATTGCCATATTTGGAACATCTGTCTCGATACTCTTTGCTAGATTTCTGTACTGAGCCTTGGGTATGCTACCGTGTAATTTAACATCATCTTCCTTCGGTTTTTGAAAGAATGGAGAATTACCCACATGCATCAGGTGCTGATCATTGTTAAAAAACAATTCGAAGAAAACGGAATCAAAAAACTCTTTTGCGGAAAGATTTGTACCTTCCTTTCGATTGTATTGACTGAGGAATTTCTTTCCTATATAACTTGTGTACATAGCTACAGTATATTATTGGGTTCAACTAATTGTAAGCCATAAATTTTATACTCCTCAATGTTTTGGGGTACAACAAATGGATTTGAGCCAACATCGAGCTGCTCGTATTGCGTTCTGTATCGGGCTATACTTTTCCAGTTTATTGGGATGTCCATTAGCTGGCGCTCCTCCCAAGTTGCAGTTAAATATCTTTCTCGGTCAGTTTCTAGTATACACGATGCGCTCTCAATCTCAAGGGCATCAACAAGTACTGCTCTTTTCTTGTTTGTAAGTTCGAGAATTGAGAATCTGTTATTCTTAAAAATCAAGTGGATATCAATCTCCTTTGTGTCTAATTGCGGATAAACGGCATCAATCTTTTCCTGTAATAGTTTTTCTTGTAAAACTTCTCCGTTACTTGGGAGCTGATTAAAACTTTTCTCCAAAATGTCCATCTTGTAAGGTAAAACATTTCCCGTGGGGGCAATAACGTGAACAGGCTTGTAGTTCCCGATTGTATTCTCGTTGCGCTTTCTATTAACTCGTCCAAACCGCTGAATTAAGCTATCCAATGGAGCGCATTGGGTTATCATCCTGTCGAAGCTAATGTCGAGGCTTACCTCAACAACCTGTGTTGAAACAACTAAGCAAGGTGTAAGTCCATTTCCAAAGTCTTTGCCATCGCCATTAAACTCAGTTTTAAGCCTTGTCTCCAACTCAACCCTATCGCCTCGCCTATATCTGCTATGGATTAACATTTTGGGGATATGAGGGTATTTAGATTCTAGTATTTGGAAAGCCTCCTGAGCCTTTTTTATTGTATTATAGATTACGAGTACCTTTTCTTTATTTGCAAACGCTTCAGACAGGATATCCTCTATCGCCTCCTCGTTGTCAATTTTGTAGATTTTATGCCTGTTGAAAGTTTCTAAAACTTGGTCGGGGAGTTTTACTTCATAAACCTTGTCCTTTCCTCCAAGTATATCAAGAAGCTGTTTGTAAAGTTCTGTCGGCATTGTAGCTGTTCCAATATGCACCCTACAGTTTAAAAATAGAAGCATCTTAACAATTTCGAGCACCATCGACTTTGAAAAATCGGAATAGGTATGAATTTCGTCAAGAATGATATCGCACCCCTTAAGGTCGAGCATAACCGTTTCAAAGCCAGGCGTACCAAAAATAATTGCAGCAATTTGGTGTGGGGTCAGCACTTTAACCGATGATCCTACGAGACTTTGAAGCAGTTGCTCCTCTAAATTATCGCCTACAACAATTTTCGAGGTAGCGTGCTGCAATCGAATATCTTTATTAGGGATTGTGGCTTTCATTCGCTCCCACATGGCATTTATTGATGCTTGGAAAGGTAGGGTGTAGAAAATTCTGCCCTTGCATCGTTTTAGTAAAAAGTCGGTTTTACCCGCACCAGTAGGAGCAACAACAATTGTATGATTTCTACTATCATTAGTACCTACCATTGATAATGGGTAAATATCGCTAGCACGTTCTAAGTTAAAGTAGAAACTCAAATCAGGGGTTTCAAAAAGATGTTTTAACTCTTGTTCTGTGTTGTCTGAGAATGCAGATGCAAAGTGGTCGGCTGCCATAAGCAACCCTCTTAGCGGTGACCAACCTACCTGTTTGGTTTGGCAGTATGAAGCTGCATAGGAAAGGGCATCCGAAGCCTCGTTTTTTGATATATTTGCTTCAAATCCAAAATGGTTTAATATCATAAAACCATATCGACTCCACTCTTCCCAATCCCTAAGATGATTATCAATCCATTTCCTGTACTTGTTATCAATGTCAATAATCCCCCTCTCTCGGCTGTCGTTAACAATCGATTTATGGTGTGCAACAACCATATCAATTAAAGTGTTCCACTCATCTCTTGGAAAAGCAGGAAGAAAAGCAAGAGAGGATAGCTCATGCCTATGAACGTAATTATCATCTCGTTCTTCAACCAACGACTTGGCTGTAATGTTTTTTATACGATTCTGGAAGTATGGGTGTGCCTTGCCCAAATCATGGAGTATGGCTCCCTTAGTAGCCAAGTTTATATCAAACTCTTTACCCAAATATTTTGAAAAGATTTTGATAGCCGACAACACATGTTTAGTGTGATCTAGCAAAGTTGTCCCTCCATAATTTATACTTTTTGCAAGAATACTATTAAGCGAATCCATTGCCATCTCTAATAGGGTTTCCATAAACAACCAAATCACCGTACATTTCATTTGCATTGTCAAAGCGGTTATGTCCTACTTTGAAGCCGTTATGTTCATCAGAGAAGATTAACTCAAATCCATTAATGCCGTTAAATTCCTCTTCGCTCATTTCGGTCAAGGTCTCGGGATGGAGTAAATCCTCGTTTCGGCACAAGCAAATGGTTTGTGCGAAAGCCCTTTCAGCATCTTCTTTTAAATTGAAAACAAGGTAAACATTAGGTTCAAGAAGTACTCCTCGATTAATTATGCCTAAATTTTTGGCTTTAAAGTATTCGCGTCCGTCAGAGTCTTTCTTTTTCTCTTTTTGAAATCCTCCTTTCGACCAAGTTTTTTCTTGCTGAACATCAATACCACAGTAATTAATCCGATGTCGCATAATCTTTTTTATAACACCTTTCTCATTCAGTAACTCTGGAAAGAGTTTTTTCTCTATTCCTTCAACTATTGATGGTGTAAGGAATTGCTGGCTGAATGTTTCGATATCCCTCACCGCTGTCCAAGGTTTTATAAAACCGAATGGACCTGAGTATTTTACTATGTACATAGCGTAATCTGTTTGTATAAACCTGACAGGTTTTCAAAACCTGTCAGGTTTGGTTATTACCTTATCGCTCCCAATCCAATACCTGTAGAATTGCCCAACCCAACATTCCAAGCAAATTGCTTGGTTTCGGGTTTGGCATTTATAATTACCGGACACCAGCTGCAAATGTTGTTAACGTTGTTGTAAACTAGGTTTTTTCGCTTGGCGTAGGGTGAAGACGTATCAAAATGAATTTCGAGACTCTCATCAACAAGTCCTACTTCTTTCATTCTAGTTTGCAGGGTTTCTTTTAGGTATTTCCCAGCTCTTGGGTCATCGTAAAGAATATGGTCAATTCTGTTATCAACCCTTCGCTTAATGAGAATTGGACTAGCTACTTGAAAGCTGCTAACAGCTGAAAAATCAGGATCCTCCTGAATAACAACTTCAACAACCTTTAACCCATCAAACATGGAAGGGTCTTGCTGGATACCTGAAATCATTTTTTTTACTATTTCTTCTTCAAAGGCGCTAAAGAAGAAGGAACTACCATCTATAAAGTGTAGCATTTCGTTATCTCTTTTTCCTCCATTTAGCCATGAAAAGGAAAAAAGGGAAACTTTTCCATGGTGGTTGTTCCATCCTAACCATTTATGTATTGTTCCAACCAGTTTATGCTGGTGGCTGAAAGGAACAGCCTGTCCGTTACTTGTAATTTTGAAGTGTATTCTCATAATATACTTTTTTTCCACCCCTAACAAGGTTTGAAACCCTAGCAGGGTAATTATACATCAATCGCCCTTATACGTTGAACTCCACCCCAGCACCTTACGGATACGCTGCGATGGATTAAACTTAAAAGCCACTCCGTTACGTCGCGCTTCGCAGTAAAAGCCACCCAAACCAGTTATGGTTACCCCAGCTCCTGTTTTAAAAACATCGATAAGCGATTCGGTATAGGCATCAACCCATGCGGCTGCCTCTTTTTCGGTTGTGCCCATCCGTTTTGCTAGCATCGCTTCAAATTCTTTCTTCGTTTTTGGCATTTTTCTTTTCCTTTTTTTCACCCCTGACAGGGTTTGAAACCCTGTCAGGGGTAATTTATCTTAAGGTTATCTACTCCTCCATCTTCCTGCCCTCACCAATACGTACCTTGCTGGTTTCAAGAGCCTTTAGGGCTATGTCCTTAACTCCGGCATCGGCGGCGGCAGCCTTAGTGGCCAGCTCCTTAATGGTAGCTTCCATATCCTTAATTTTGTCCTTTAGGTTGGCAATAATCTGGTTGTTGAGCTTTAGTTCCCCCTCAAGCTGCTTGGCGCTGAGCTGTTTCTCGAACTCATGCTGCGTGGTTAGCTTTTGGGTAACAACCTCCTGGGCTTGCTTAACGGCCTGTTCAAGTTCCTGAGGGAAGGAGGCCACCTGCTTACGCAGCTCCGCAAGCTCAGCTTCAGCCGCTGCAATAGCAGCTTCGCGCTGGGTAAGTTCACGCTCTTTGGCTTCACGCTTTTCGTTGTAGGCATCAGTCTCCTTCTTGCGTTGCTGGCCAATGGTGTAGCTGTACTCGTCCTCTTCGCGCTTACGGGCTTTCTTCAAATTCTCGTCGTATTCCTTCTGCAACTGTGCTTGCAGCTCCTGCTCCTTTTTCCAAGCGGCACGTTGCTCGGCCAGCTCGGATTCAAAAGCTTGCTTGGCTTCTGCCATCTCAACTTCAAATTGGGCTTTCTTTTCCTTCTGAGCAAGAAGCATGGCAGCCAGCGAGTCGGTTTCGGCGGTTAGCTGGTAAAGATTCTCTAGATTCTCCCTTTCAATGGCAATGGCCTTTTGCAGGTCGGCAAACTTCTGGTACTCGGCGGTTAAGTTTTCCGAGAGCTTATCGAGAGCCGAGGTTAGCTGCACTTTTAGGTTTGCCATTTGGGTAACAACCCCATCGAAAGTTTGTGCTGAGGCAGCTCGCACCAAATTAGCATTCTGCTTAACCTCTTGCTCCTTACGGGGATCCTCGGGTTTGGTGCTCTTTACCTTTTCCAACAGCTCCTCATAGGCTTCAAGGATTTCATTCTTAGTGTTCTTGCTTGTTACATTCTTAGTCATAAGTATTAGCCATTAGGTTGATTAAAAAGATAAGGTTAACTATTGCCTCAAAGAGAGGCTATTTTGATGTTTGTTCATGCCATTTTGTAATTCTCTCATCGATATACACTTTAAGTCCTTCTGGTTTAACCACCACCACCTCATCAAGCAATCCCATTATAAATCGGCCAATACCCTCGAACGAATACACCGCTCCATCATAGATTGCACCATCATCAACAATATGGATATCATTGACTGTATCGGGAAACTCTTCTTCCATAAGATGGTGGGCACGCATCGAGAGTTTTAGGTTAACAGGTTTTGGTTCTGTTCCGCTCATTCCGAAGGCGTCGATACGACTTTGCCCATGTTTTTCTTCGAACTGCCAGCGGTAACCAGCTGCGTGAACCCCCTCAATACGGTCTATCTTGAATTGCTTTACCATCTGCGAGTTTACCTCAAAGGCAAGCAGGTAGGTATAATAGCTAAAAAACTTTATTGGCTCAATCAGCCGATCGCTCGTTTTGCTACTACTTACCGAATGGTAGCTCTTTAAAATGAGTTGCTCCTTACTCTTTATAGCCCTACGTATGGAGCTAATGTTTTTTGAAATATTTTGCCTATAGAGGGTGTCCGATATCTCATCAATATCAGTGAGGGCGTATAGTTTGGTAAGCAGGCTTTTCTGGAGCGGCCCCCTAAGGGGGCTGTTGGTAATGGCATCCTTAATGGCAGCTGCCTCCTCCAAGCTGAATACGATTAGATCCTCGGGAGTAACCTGGTGCTTGCCTACGCACTCGATACGGAAACGGTTGGCTCGCTTAGTAACATCGAAACCTAGATCTTGCAGCAGCACAATATATCGCTCTATGGTTCGCTCAGAAACATCAAAATCGCGAGCCAATGCTGTTTTGGTTGCTCCAAAAGGCGATCGCAAACGCGAAATCAGGTTAAAAACACGATAAATCTTTCTGTGATCAACCATAATTCACATATTTTTGCAATAAAAATACAAAAAAATATTACGACTCCCTTGATTATCTGTTTCTTTTGAGCGCCAAACAATAACCTCTAATTTTATAGGCTTAATCCGTATTCCTATTTATGAATACCACTACCCTAACCTGCTCTTCGGGAATTGCATCGGGATATACCCCTTGAATAAATGCGCTAAAAATATTGTAACCGGCATTTAACACCTTACTTACCTCCCTGTTGCATGATCTGGGAATATATCCCAGCTTGTTTTCATCTACGTAAATTGCAACAGCATTTTTATCGAATTGATTGGTGGGCTCAACTACCAGCCTTACCTGCACGCCAATTTTCAGCTGATTAAAAGCAAAAACCCCATCGTAGTAGGTAAAACCGGCAATGCTAAAGCTTGTAAAATGTTCTCTTTTCCTGTCCATAATGTTTTTTATTTACAAACTTATGGTAGGGTTGCGACAACTTGTGTCGGGCTGTAGGATATTATTTAAAAAGTAAGAAAAACGAGGTAAGAATTTGAACTACAATACAATTGAAAGATCTGTTATCACCCCTACCCTATCGCCTCCTTCACCACCTTTACCCTGCGGGAGTAAATGGCCACGGCGACAAGGCAAACTACGCTTGATGCCAAAAGGGTGATCTGAACCCCAATGGAACCCGAGATGGTGCCAAGGAGCAAGCTACCCAAGGGCGTTACCCCTAGGAACGACATCCCGTAAAGCGACATTACTCTACCCCTTTTACCATCATCAACAATGGTTTGTATAAGGGTGTTGGTTGAAGCGTACTGCACAATCATTCCAAAGCCTGTAATGTAAAGCAGTACCAACGAAAGGGCTATGCTTGTGGAGAGCGACATGCTCATTAGGCCCAGCGCAAACACAATGGCTGAGCTCAATATTAGCTTGGGAAGGGTTGATACATTTTTGCGCGAGGCTAGATATATTGCGCCCGTTAATGCCCCGGCACCCAATGCTCCTGTTAAAAATCCGAGGAGCTGCGAGCCGCCGCCCAGAATATCCTTGGCAAAAACGGGCATAAACACCTGAAAAGGCAAACCAAAGAAACCAGTGGTAACCACAAGCAGTAGCAGGAATCGTATTGGCTTGAACGAAAAGGCATACCTTGCGCCCTCCACCAAATCGGAGAAAACGGAGGCATGATGAGGGTTTCGGTTTACAGGTTTTACGTTCATGGCCACAAGCGAGAACACTACTCCCAAAAAGCTTACGCCATTAATCATAAAGCAAATGCCCTCGCCAACCCATGCAATTAGGAATCCGCCAATCATCGGCCCAATGAACCGAGCCGAGTTGAACAGGGTAGAGTTCAGCGCAATGGAGTTTTGTAGCAGCTCCTTATCGCCAATCATATCAACCAAAAAAGCATGGCGAAACGGATTGTCAAAGGCTATAACCACTCCATTAAGCGCAGCAATAAGGGCAATGTGCCATACCTGCACTATATCGGTAAGGATTAATGTACCCATGGTAAAGGCCAAAATCATAGGGACCACCTGTGCCACAATAAGCACCTTACGCCTATCGAGCCGGTCGGCAAAAACACCTGCAAAAGGGGTGAGGAAAAGTGCTGGTATTTGCCCCGAGAAACCGATTACGCCGAGCCAAACCGCCGAATCGGTAAGACGATACACTAGCCAACCCAGAGCGATATTCTGTATCCACGTACCCATGAGCGAAACGATTTGCCCCATGAAGAACAATCGAAAATTCCTATTCCTCAGCGCTCTAAAGGCAAAACCTACACGATGAAAGTACGATCGGATATCGAGCAATCGATTCATTTGGTATGAGTTACTGTGGATATAAAAGGAAAACAAGACACCTGAATGCTGTAGGGTCTTGTTTTCACTTAACCTTTGCGCTGCAAAGGTAGGAACGATAAGCTAAACGAAAAAATTTGGAGATTATCTTTTTAAATCCTTAAAGTGCTTCATGAACTGAACCCGCTCGAATGCAGCAGGATCATAACTCTTGGCCTGGCTCATTTTCCCCTTAAACTCATCAATACTCTTGTACCCCATTTCACTCATCCAGTCCTCAACCTGCTTAAGCATTGATGAAATATGCTCGAAGCCATTTTTGTATAGCGTAGATGCAACTTGAGCAGCGCTGGCCCCTGCAAGCAGCGATTTTACCACCGCACTACCATCATGCACACCCGTTGATGCGGCCAAGTCGCACGAAACGCGCTCAGCCATGATGGCAATCCAGCGCAAGGGCATGGCAAAGTCGTCAGCCGAGCTGAATACCGAGCCAGCTGTATACTCAAGAGTGTTGATATCGAAATCGGGGTTGTAGAATCGGTTGAATAGCACAATCGATTTAATGGGCGTTTCGCTAAGGCGCTTGATAAAGCTGCCCAGCGAAGCGTTGTATGGGCTAATTTTCAACCCAACAGGTATTTTCACCATGCGGGTTACCCGAGCAATGATATCGAAGTAAAGCTGCTCGTTCTGCTCGGCGCTTCTGCTAAAATCGGAGGGTAGCGCAAAGATATTTAGCTCAATGGCATCGGCCCCGGCATTCTGAATGCGCATGGCAAAATCGGGCCACTTATCGGCAGTTACGCAGTTTACGCTGGCAATAATGGGGATGCTCACGGCCCTCTTAGCATCGGCAATTAGCTTTAGGTAGTTGGCCACCGGATCCTCCATCTCATCAAAATCAAAATACTCAATGGTCTCGGGGTAGATGAATCCAGATGCCTGCATCTTGTTCATGTTGTCCTGAGCCTCCATGATGATCTCCTCCTCGAAAAGAGATTTAAGGACAATGGCCGCAGCTCCGTTGGCCTCAATGGCCTTAATGTTCGCTAGCGAGCTGGTTAAACCGGAGCTTGCTGCAATAATGGGATTCCTAAGGGCAAGCCCCATGTAGCTAGTTGTTAGGTTACTCATTGTGTTTTAGGTTTTTAGTGATTTATTTTTGATGTAAGTTACAAAAATTCATCAATTGTTACATAAAACCTAAACAGATAAGTTGCCCAATAGCTCAACGGCAGGCCATTTAACGTACTAAATAATCAAGCGGCGACTACAGGAAGGTTAGCTTCACCTCCTTTAGAAATTTATCTTGAAGTATTTGAGCCATCCGCTTTACTACTGTTCTTCGGATTTCCAACTCCACGGGTAAGCTGGGATCTTGGTGCGCCACATTAATACCTGTTCCCACAATGAAATGGATCTCATCGCTCTCGAGAATTAGCGTGATGATTTGGTCGGCAGGCCCCTTCCCTGGGATAGAAGTCTCGGAAAACTTTGAGAGCAGCTCGGTTGCCTTACTGAGGGTAAGAATTCCTTCGGTAACCAAATCGGTTCCTTCCATGTAGGAGATTGGCGGCAAATCGGGGTCGGTAAACTCGAAGCTATCCTCAATCTCGAGGTTCAGCTCACGCGAGATGATATCGCCGGTTGTGGCGCCGCAAATTACCTTCTTGCCATCAAACTCGCTAAACTTCTTTGCAAGCGTGGCATCGTTCTCCTTGTCGAATGGGGGGCCGGTACAAATAAGCAGCTTGCGGGGTTGCCTAAAGTAGATGGTTGCAGCGCTAATATCATCCTTGGGATGGTAGCCATCGTTTAGGTAGGCCATATTCACCAGCTTGGTGCTGAGCTTACGTGCGGAGATATTTGCCTCGTTCTTAATTAGTCGCGCCACAAAATCCTGTGCATTCTCCAAGCCCCATCCAAAGGGGTAGTCCTCGCTACCCATCCCCGACTGGGTTATACCATCGCCCCAAATAACAATTCTATCCTCCTTCTGCGGAGTGAAAGTACAATACCGAAGCTCTTTACCTGCGTTTACCTCGCTTTGTAGTATTACGCATTGCCATCCGGGTTCGAACCGCTCTTTCCCTCGCATAATAAGACACTCGGGGTTATCGTACTCCAAAATTCGCGTAGCGCCGCCGTGCTCAATATCAACAATGGTAAAGGTTGAATAGCTCATTTGCCGAACAGAGCAAACGGGGAGTGTATTCATAATAATTTCGGCAATCTTATGAATCTCCTTGTGCTCCTTGGTAAAGCTTAGCGCCATTTTGGCCGTAAGGGTTGCCAGCACATTTGCCTTTACTCCATGCCCCATTCCATCGCTCAGAACCACTATGGTACGCTCTTCGCCAAGAACCCTTTCGCTGAGGAACACATCTCCACAAATTCGCTCACCTTCGTGATACTTCTGCTGGCAATTTACCTCTATAAAAAAGCTATTGGGCATGGTATTCTATCTATTAATTCTCACATCGAAAGCTCGCCAGAAGATTACTTCTCCCTTTTGTCGCCCTCTTTGTAGGTATTGATTATCGAGTTAAGCATCTGTTCGGTTTCTGCTGCACCCTCACCCAGCAGGAATCCTATTTTTTGCACCATGGCCAAGTTTATATCAATGGCATCGGTTATTCGTTTAATCACCTCCTCCTTGCGCACCTCGGGAGCGTACATGTCGCGTATTACAGCACCAACAATATCGTTCTTTTTAATGGTGAATACCGATATGTTGAGCAAAACATCCTTGTAGTGAATATCCCTGTTCTTGATGTCCTCGTTGTTTTGCAGCACGTACGAAAACAGGTTGTAGATGTTGTAGGGCAATAGCGATTTGAGGTCGGCCCCAACGAGCCCGGGCACTATATCATTTATCTCAATGGCATCGTCGCCAAGCAAATCGATAAAGCTCTGGTTGCTCTGTACAATCTTTAGCTTTTTATTCACAATCACCAATGCCGAGGGCAACTTTTTCATCATGGTGGTGATGGTTTCGGAAGCATCTCGGGCGGCTTCCTGCTCGGCTCTAGCTATCTTTTCCGACTCCTTTAGTGCTTGCTGGGTTTTGGCCAGCTTGTCGTTGGTTGCCCGCAACGATTTTATGTACTCTTGCCTATTGGCCAGGGAGTAGTTGAGGCACATGTCGGTATGCGCAAGGCCCGACGATACGGCTACGGCAAAATCTCTACAGCTTGAGTAACCGCAGGCTTCACAACCGGAGTCCTTTCCTAACGATTCTTTTCCTATTACCTTCAGAATTTCATGCACGGCCTCCTCCGAGGGGGGTGGCACTCGCTGGTCATCGGGGGTGAAAACGCAGCTAAAGTCATGATCGGAATGCTTGGCAATGCTCGATTCAAATGCTTTCTGATCGAAAGTTTTCAACCTCTTGTTGGCATAGTTAACCACCATGGTACGGCGAATAAACTTTTGCCCCCCCCTTGACATGCCAGGGCCCATGAGGCATCCATCGCAGTAGAACAGGTTGAAGTGCCTGCTTATTTCCTGGGCACTCCTCTCGAACTCCTTAACGGCATCCAGTATATTATCTCGCCCTTCGGTGGTGATAACATCACCGGTGAGCAGGTTCTCATCAATATCCACCGCTTGCAACAGACCATTGGCGATGGGCAGCAGGGACCCTTTATACCCAATGGGATTATCGAACTCGCTGTACTCCAGCTTGCTTTCCTTTATCTCGTACTCATCGAACAGCTCGCGCAGCTCGGTAAACGTGAGAACCGAATCAACCCTTCCATCGCCTGAATATAGATGAGCCTCCTCCTTGCTCTGGATACAAGGGCCAATGTAAACCACCTTGGTATCGTCGCCATACTCACGATGAATAACCTTGGCCGTGGCGATCATTGGCGAAACAATGGGTGCAAGGTTGTTTACCAGCTCGGGGTAAAACTTTTCAACTAATGACACTACCACAGGGCACACAGAGGTGAGAAAGTATTTCCCCTTAAAATCATCGAAAAGCTTTTTGTACTCCCGGGCCACCAGATCAACACCAAAGGTAACCTCGCACACGTAGTTAAACCCAAGCGACTTGATCATCTGCACAAACTTGCGATAGTCAGTGATATCAACAAACTCACCGGAAATAGAGGGAGCAACAATTGCTGCCAGCTTTCCGCCCTCCTTGAGCAGGGTTTTCACCTGCTCCTTCGACGATTTGTACGAAATGGCGCCTACTGGACATATATTGATACAGCTACCGCATCCGATGCATCGTTCGGGCAGAATAACTGCGAAATTCCTCTCTGCCTTCACCTCAATGGCCTTTACAGGACAAACCCTTACGCAGGCAAAACAATTAATACACTTTGATTCGCTAATATTGAATAGTTGAGACATGGTTGCAAAAAGATTAATTGTCGAAAGTGGAGTTCAGAATATCAATGGCCTTTTGCTCATCAACGTTAGTGTAAACTGTACCCTTAACCTTTAGAATAGGCCCTTCGGCACAATTCCCAAAGCAATGGCCTCCGTGGAAATTAATGCGCTCCTGAATGTTGTTATCCTTAATGTATTGGGATATGGTTTTAAGCAATCCCTTGTTCCCCCTAGCAAAGCATGAACTGCCAAGGCAAATTACTACTTCAACTTTCTCGCTCATATCAACCAAAATCGTTATTACATTAACAACAAAGATAACGATAAAAACAGTATGGCAAATTATTGAAACCAGTGTTTTACAACCTCAATAGAGAGGCTAATTTACCCTGTAACAATAAATTACTGATAAACATAATTTTAGGTTTCAAACTATTCTCCTTTTTTACCGCTTTAAACTAAGATAGAATGATTTAAAATTACAACGTTGTATTGCGCAATAGGACAACTATTACTAAATTTAAAGCCGTTTCGATGCCTTGGTCACACCTTACATAAGTATCAATCAATATGTTACGTTTGTTATTTTTAAAACAGTAGAACTACAAAAAATCGAAAAAGTGTTGCTAAGCCCTATGCTATGGAAAAAAAACTTATGCAATTGTTAGAGAAGTATAGCCACACCTCAAGGGATAGCCTAATTCCTATCCTACAGGATGTTCATGATGAGCTAGGCTACCTTTCGGAGGAGTCGCTATCAGCCATTGGCAAGCATTTGAATGTGCCCACAAGCAAAATTTATGGATTGGCCACCTTTTACAACCAATTTCGTTTCCAACCCAAGGGGAAGCACCATATACAGGTCTGCCATGGCTCCTCTTGCCACTTAATGGGAGCGGTTACACTGCTAGAAACTATTGAGAAGATTCTTAAAATCAAGCCTGGGCAAACCTCACGCGACGGCAAGTTCAGCCTCGAAGTGGTAAGCTGCGTGGGTGCATGCGCCCAATCGCCTGTAATATCTGTAAACGGAAAAGCCTACGGAAAGCTTACGATTGAACGATTGGAGCATATTGTTGAGGAGCTAAGCAGTACTGAGCTAGCTTAACCCCCATAGCAGCTATAACCATTTAATATCAAAAGATTTCAATGGAAAAGGTTACAACCGATAGCATCAAATTCTGTGTCGAGAATATAATTGCTAGTGCCCCCACCGAGGACACTAAATATATAAACGACAAGCTTTCCATCCTCCGCAGGAACAACATATCCATTCCCATTGTATATCTGGGCATTACCAGTTCGTCCATTGTGGCTGGAGCCCTCGAGGTTCTTGACGCAATTGACGAGTATATCGCCGAAGCGGATATTGATATTGAACTAATTGAGGTGGGAAGCGTTGGGCTGTGCAGCATAGAGCCAATTATGGATGTGCAGTTGCCCGGAAAGTGCAGGGTATCGTTCCAACAGGTTACTCCCGAGCTGGTTCAGCAAATACTCGATGGTGTGCTAAATAATTTTTTGCCTCCCGACAACATTCTTGCACAGTATCGAAACCCAATCCATCAGCCATGGGCAAACGTTCCATTCTTTGACGAATTGTCATTTTTCAGCTCGCAGCACAGACACCTGCTGGCAAACTGTGGATTCATTAACACCCTAAGCATTTTGGATGCCTTTGCATTTGGTAGATACAAAACCTACGCTAATGTGTTGCGCACCCACACCCATGAAGAGGTATGTAAAATTATTGAGTCGAGCGGACTAAGAGGAAGAGGCGGTGGTGGTTTTCCCACAGGAAAAAAGTGGAGGACTACCCTTGAAGCCGCAGCCAATCAAAAATACTTGATTTGTAATGCCGACGAAAGCGACCCAGGTGCTTTCATGGATAGGATGCTTATTGAAAGTGACCCTCACCTAATAATCGAAGGTGTGGCAATTGCTGCCTATGCCGTAGGTGCTAGCATAGCCTACATATACACCCGAAACCGTTACCAGTTTACCGTTCAGCGACTCGAGGAGGCCATTAGCCAAGCTTACGAGGCGGGTTTGCTGGGTTACAACATCTTGGATAGCGGCTACAGCCTTGACATATCTGTGAAAAAGGGGCCTGGCGCTTATGTGTGCGGCGAGGAAACAGCCCTAATTCAAAGCCTCGAAGGGAAACGCGGGATGCCAACCCTAAAACCCCCGTTCCCAGCAACAAAAGGACTTCATGGCAAACCAACAGTAGTTAACAACATCGAAACTCTTGCCAACGTTCCCCTCATTGTAGCCAATGGAGCAGATTGGTACAACACCATTGGAACTGATAAATCAAAGGGAACAAAACTCTTCTCTGTATCAGGCAAGGTGAATCAAGTTTGCTTTATAGAGGTACCCATGGGTACATCCATAGCCAAGGTTGTTGAGCTGGCTGGTGGAGTGCAACCCGGGCGAACCCTAAAAGCTGTTCAAATAGGCGGTCCATCAGGTGGTGCCGTTACCCCTCAGGAGCTAAATACCGCCATCGATTTTGAGCCCCTTAAGCAAATTGGTGTATCAATGGGGTCGGGCGGCGTAACAGTATTCGACGATACTGTATGCATTGTTGATATGGTGAAATACTTCATGCAGTTTATACAGAACGAGAGCTGTGGCAAGTGTATCCCTTGCCGCGAGGGTTCACAACGAATGTGCGCCATACTCGACAACATAACCAAACGCCCCAGCAACAACGATCAGCACAGCACGCTAGAGCGTTTTAAGGGGGTTATTCAGCTCGAGAGCCTAGCCGAAGTTATGCGCGACACCTCCCTTTGCGGGCTGGGACAAACCGCACCTAAACCTGTTCTCTCGGCTCTAAAAAAGTTTCGCGACGAGTTCGAAGAGCATACCTTCGACAGAAAGTGCAAAGCCAACGTTTGCCATAACCTAAGAACATACTATATTGATGTTGAGAAATGCACCGGGTGTGCAGCCTGCGCCAAGAAATGCCCTACCAATGCAATTATTGGCACTCCCCGAACGCCGTACTTCGTTATTGAGGAAAAATGTATAGGGTGTGGCATTTGCGAAGAGGTGTGCAAGTTCTCAGCGGTATTTTTCAAATAGCTCAACACGTTATAGTGCATTTAATACGCAAAGCGTATGAAAATT
>JAVERU010000214.1:0-3118 GCA_034006965.1 Tenuifilaceae bacterium | reverse complement strand
TTGCTAATAGTTCTCGGCCAATACCTCGAAATACTCCATGGGGTGCTGGCACGCAGGACAGTTCTTAAGGGCTTTTTTACCTTTATGATGGTATCCGCACTTGCGGCACATCCAAACAACCTCCTCATCCTTCTCAAACACCTTATTCTCCTCAATATTCTTTAGCAGCTTAAGGTAGCGCTCCTCATGCACCTCCTCAACCTTAGCAATCATTTTAAAAGCAGTGGCAACCTTCTTAAAGCCTTCCTTTTCGGCTATATCGGCAAACACTGGGTACAAATCGGCCCACTCCTCATGCTCGCCCATAGCGGCAGCCTTTAGGTTCTCGGCTGTTGTACCAATTACACCAGCTGGATACGAAGCGGTGATCTCAACCATTCCACCCTCCAAAAATTCGAAGAACACCTTAGCATGCTGTTCCTCCTGCATTGCCGTTTGCATAAACAGCTCAGCAATCTGCTCAAAGCCCTCCTTCTTGGCCACCTTGGCAAAATAGGTGTATCTATTTTTAGCTTGCGACTCCCCTGCAAATGCTTTCAGCAGGTTCTTTTCGGTTTCAGTTCCTTTAATACTCATATCGTTATAATTATTTATGTTGATAAATAAAAATCACCCAAAGCTACATCAATATTTCAAATTTCTCAATAACCAAACCCTTACCAAATCTAATATATAATTAGACTGATTATTAATACCCCCAATTTCTTAATGAATAATTAGCCTAACTTTTAACCCAAATGTTTGCCGCGATTTGCTATTTTTGTTTTACTGATTTAACTGGTATCCTTTAAAACTGAAAGCCATGAAAAGTTACCGCAAAGAGCTTTGGTTCGAGACCAAAAGCCGAAGAGAATACATTAACATTACACCCGATGTTGAGGAATGCCTTTACGAGAGCGGCATACAGGAGGGAATGGTGCTGGTAAACGCCATGCATATTACCGCCAGCGTGTTCATTAACGACGACGAATCGGGGCTCCACCACGATTTTGAGGTATGGCTTGAAAAGCTAGCTCCGGAAAAACCCCACTCGCAGTACAAGCATAACGGTTTTGAGGATAACGCCGACGGTCATCTAAAGCGCTCCATTATGGGCCGCGAGGTGGTTGTGGCCGTTACCGAGGGCCAGCTCGATTTTGGCCCATGGGAACAAATATTTTATGGTGAGTTCGATGGCAAAAGGAGGAAAAGGGTTCTTGTGAAAATTATTGGAGAGTAGCCACTGACCATTACAACAGCTATGCACAAAGGGGTATATATCGATTTTCACACTCATCGGCCAACAACATACAAGGAGGACGTAATTGCGATAACCAGCATTGCTCCATCGGAAGGAAACACCTCCCATGATCAATTTTTCACCGCAGGGATTCACCCCTGGCATGCAAACATTAAAAGTATTGATAACGATGTTGGCAAGCTAATGAACTTAACTTCCAATAGGATGTTTATTGGGGTTGGTGAAATTGGTCTCGACACGCTAAAAGGGCCAAGGCTAGAGGAACAGGTTGATGTTTTTGTAAAGCAGGTAGATTTTGCTGTAAACAACAGCAAGCCAATTGTAATTCACTGCGTAAAGGCTTGGGACGAGCTACTATCAGCAGTAAAAGAAGTGCCTAAGCATATGCCTATGGCCATTCACGGGTTTAATGGTAGTGCCCAGCTGGCAATGCAGCTGGTCGAAAAGGGGTTTCACCTCTCTGTAGGCGGCTTGCTGCTCGATAGTAAATCGAAAGTTTCGCAGGCATTAAGCATAATACCAATCAGCAGGTTGTTTGTAGAGACAGATAGTTCAAGTGTTGACATCAAACGGTTATACCAAGCCGCCTCGGATAAGCTGAGCATTACAATGGAAGATTTACAGATTCAAATAGTGAAAAATTTCACCGAGTTTTTCAATACCTCGCCATTACCTTAGCGTACTTACCATTTATACAGAACTCCCCCATTGCGTCAACCGTAAGGCACGAATGGGCTGGCAACACCACGAGAAAGTCGTCTTCGCATATACTCTCCATTGCTGTGGGGCTACCCACCCTTACCATTCCATGCTCCTGCGATATGGACTCAAGGTACAAATCATCAATGGGTTGCCCCCAGCTACCATCGTCATTCAATCTGCAAATGGCACCAAACGACTTGTTCCCGGCAGCGTCAATATAAAAATCCTTAGAAAGATGTACAGCACCACCCCATATGGCTAACAAATTACGGTAGGGATACCTTGCAACAATAGGGCATACCAGCCCAACAGCTATTTGCTCAGGCAAGCAAATGCCGTTTGTAGCCTGCTGCATATCGTAGAAAGCATTATTGCCCGGCCGTAGCTCATCAATTCCTATAAATCTTTCAGCAACAACACTAGTGGGTGTATCGCCATAAGATAATACGGCGCTTGGGTACCTTTGCTTTAGTGGCAAGAGCCTGCTAATGGTTTGGTTATTGAGCTCCCGAATATCCCTTGCGCTTACACCGTATGAATGACCTGCGTGCGTTAGAAAGCCAACAAAGTTGATGTGTGAGCTCTGATTGAGCAAGTGGATAATGCCATCAATGCTTTCCAAATCGTAAGGCAGAACTCCGGTTCGCCCCTGGCCCGAATCAATTTCAATTAAAATGTTTACCCTTTGAGTAATTACACTAACCATATCCTCTGCATTACCTAAAGAGGATACAACTAGGTTCAAATTGATTTGGCTAGCCAGCTCATTTACGGCATCGGCTTGTTGCTTAACAAAAGGGAAGGCTATGGTTATATCGCCCCACCCATCGGCAGCAAAATACTGCGCCATGGGCACCGACGACACAGCAATCCTTTCAACGCCATACTCCCTAAACCAGCTTCCAACATGGGCACTTTGGTGAGTTTTAAAATGCGGACGATAGCCAATCCCAAGGGCTTTGGCTTTGTTGGCCATAGCGATTATGTTACATCGACATTTGGCCTCATCAAGTATTAGGGTGGGTTGTGTGAACATGGTTTATATTTTTAACTCCTAAATTCAAGTAATGAATGCAACTTTTTGAGAGGATGATATAGATATTTTTTCAGAGAAGAGAGGGGAAAAAATTCCCGCTCTCCTCTGCTGAATGGATATATGCTCTATATTAGGGCCTC
>JAVERU010000047.1:0-20987 GCA_034006965.1 Tenuifilaceae bacterium | reverse complement strand
CGTTATGTGTTCAAATATAATACATAACGATGTTATATCCAAATGAATTGAGGTTTATTTTGCGGAAAAACAGCATTTTATGTAATAATTTTTACGCCAGGCTTGTTAGGCGTTTCGGGAATGCAGGATTAAAGAGATTGGAATTCTAGAAGATTCTTTATGCAGAGTTAATAAGCAAATTAAAATGATTGTAAGTTTGGAGGAGTGCAAGCCTGTAGAAGAAAAGCCAAGGGAGGTTGATAGAAGGCAGTTGTTTCCAGGTCAAGAAATCAGCACGGTATCAGGTGGTGATGGCATAAGTTTTAGCTTAGGTGGTCGATCTGCTCTTCAACTTCCAAGTCCCGAATACCCCCGAAAAAAAAGTGGTACGGTGGTGGTAGAGGTTACAGTCGATAGAAATGGAAACGTTACCAACGCTAGGGGCGGCGTAAGGGGTTCAACAACCAACGATACCGAGCTAGTTAACGCTGCCGAAGGAGCTGCTCGTAGGGCAAGATTTGACGTGAACCAAAATGCTGCAGCGTACCAAACAGGAACAATAACCTACGTTTTTAAATTGCAGAATTAATTGTCACACTTATGTTTACATTCAGCCACCCTTTTTGCTATATCCGATAGAAAAGCTATGTACTCGCTGCCATTAGTGTAAACGGTAAACTTTACATTTCTGTTCTTTGTATCCACATCAACGTGGTAAAGGGCGTATTCGTTATGCTGTGTGAAGGAGAGTCCGAAGCCCTCGTTCTCAATTAGGGTTAGTAGTTTACGTTCCTTCTCTCTATGTGATGCCGCACCTTCAAAGTCCTGATGTTTCACACACTGTAGCTTATGGCTTCTGGCATCAAGGCACTCATTCAACAATTTATTCAGCATGGCGTAGCTCTTTGTTGCGAATGTTATATGGCTAAGAAAATCGACCTCAAGGGTCACTCCCTTTCGAATCATTTCTTCAGTAAATCCATCGACAAACTCTTTGTCCTCAATATTCCAGAGCAAATCGGTTAGAATAAAGTTGTATTTTGCTTCCATTTTTTGCTTTAAAGGTACCGGGTGGTTACGTCAAGTTATGTCGTTTCAATGGATATGTTCTTTAAATAAGTAGAATTTGCTCATAGCATATTGTAGGTAGAGAGAAAATGGGGTATTAGTATGAACAAGAATGTCTTGGGCTTCGATTATAAAAGCCGTTTTGTATGTATATTGTGTGCAAACAAAAAACCACTTACAAATTCTACTCTGTAAGTGGCTGTTTCTTAGTGACTCCGGCAGGATTCAAACCTGCAACCTCCTGATCCGTAGTCAGGTGCTCTATTCAGTTAAGCTACGGAGCCGTTTGCGGGTGCAAATATAGCGTTTTTTTTAAAAACCGAATGGGTGAGCGGAAAAAAACCTCGAATTTTCGAGGTTTTTTTCGGTTTGCTATTTCTTTTCGATTCTAACAATCTTTTCCTTAATTCTAGCTTTTTTACCAGTAAGGTTACGTAGGTAGAAAATTCTAGCACGACGTACTTTCCCCGTTTTGTTAATCTCAACTTTATCAATAAATGGTGAGTGGTAAGGGAATATTCTCTCAACACCTACACCGCCAGATACCTTGCGCACGGTGAATGTTTCGGTAACTCCACTACCCTTACGCTGGATAACAACTCCACGGAAACTCTGGATCCTCTCCTTGTTTCCTTCCTTAATTTTGTAGTGAACGGTAATGGTGTCTCCGCTCTTAAACTCGGGATGCTGCTGTTTCGCCTCAAATGCTTGCTCCGCAATTTTAATAAGTTCCATTTTATTGTTTTTAAGGTTTGTTCCACAACACGCAATGTTACTAATGTTTAGTTGCCAAGTAAGAGATTGCGCTGAAAAATGTGCCGCAAAAGTATAAAAAATATTTGTAACAAAACAGCTTACCAATAAAAAAGCTGCCCAATTTGGGCAGCTTTTTTACAGTGCAACAAAATGTATGTGGTTACTCCTCGTCGGGCATCAGCAATTTATCGCCTGTGGCCTCAATAACTTGTTTCTTCCACCAGTCAGGATATTGTGGATTGCTCATTCGTGCTGGAGCACCACCGTACTCATTCCACTTGAAAACACCATCCTCTTCCTGCTTAATATTCCCATCTAAATATTTGATGAGAAGGAATTCAAACATCTTTTGCCATCTGGCTACTAGAGCGTTGGCATTGTTCACTGAGTATGTAGTAAGGAATTCTAACGCCAATGCGGGGTCCTCCTCATACAGCTGTTTAGCCGTTTTGTCAATTGCTGGAGTCATTGCCGCATAGTGACCCTCTAGCTGTTGCTGTACCTTAATAATATCGGCACTCATCACATCGTAGCGAAGGTACGCAAAGTTGGTCACCTTGTTGAATACCCAGAACGCAGCATCGGCCGAGTAGGTGTGAATATCGCCATTGCCCACGGCAAATGTTTCGGGGGTGCGGGTCGATCCACAGTAGATGGGAGTGTAAACCGTAGTGGCAGCATCATCAACGCTAAACCAAAGGATACCTCCAATCGGATCGGGTAACCAGCTACGACTCTGTGTAACGAATGAAAAACCAGTTTGCTGAGTGGCAGTGGCACGCTCGTTTACGTAGGTTTTCCCCTCGTACTCCCATGTTAGCGGGCGCCAGCGATAGGGCAGACCGTGAGGCCCAGCACCAGGATCTTTTCGCATATCAAGCTCGGTGCCCTCAAGATGATCGCGCATAAAGTTCATTAGGTCTTGCGCCGAAAGCTTGTTCTCAGGCTTAATCCAAAGGGGCATACGGTTAGCCATATCATGGCCCTTGGCGTACTCAAAATGGCTCCACATGCTCTTGTCGATATCCTTGAAGAACGACCATACCCTCATCTCGCAGAAGCGTGCCGATCCAAAATCGAGTGGAGCATAGGTGTCGGAGAAGCTAAAGTCGGAACCATCGCCGCTGTAGTAGCCCTTGCTGCGCGCAAAGTCAACCACATCGTGTGCATAAACAACCTTAACATCCTTATCGAAAATCTTATCTAAATTTTTCGAGCTTATCGAGGTTTTACCGTCCTCCTTGGGGAAAGTTGTTATACGAGCATGGTTGGCGTGAGCACTTACGTAACCGTCGGGGATTAGCTTTGCTACCCAAACCGCTCCCTTGTTGGCGTTGTAAGTTTTTTTGGTGCGGCGCTCGGTTTTAAGGTCGGTGCCTTTACCTATTAGCTCCATTATCCATACCTCGTTGGGGTCGGCAATTGAGAACGATTCGCCACTGCTGAAGTAGCCGTGGGTTTCTACCAGTTCCGCCATAATTTTTATGGCTTCGCGGGCGTTCTTTGCCCTTTGCAGGGTGATGTATATTAAGCTGCCGTAATCAATCAGTCCAGTTGTATCAACCAGCTCGCGGCGTCCACCGTAGGTTGTTTCGCCAATGGCAAGCTGAAACTCGTTCATATTACCAACCACTCTGTATGTTTCGGCCACCTGAGGAATTTCGCCTAAGAATTTCCCAGTATCCCACTCGTACACCCTAAGCATCGTTCCAGCCGCGTGTTTGGCTGCTGGCCAAAAGTACAGCTCACCGTAAAGGTATTGCGAGTCGGCGGCGTAGGTAATCATTGTCGAACCATCAACTGACGCCCCCTTGGTCACAAGGAAGTTTGTACAGGCCTGTGCCTTGGGCGATAAGAGCATGGCAATCATTGCCAGCCCAAAGCCTAAAAGTCTGAAGGAAGTTTTCATATATACACTTTTTTTGGTTTGTATTCTGCACAAAAATAGGAAAAAAGGCCAAATGCCAAAGTGAACAAAACCTTATAGCATCGTTTTTCGCCCCGCATGCTTTAGAGTGCTTGGGTATGTTAAAGTTTAATAAAAGGGGATGGAATTTTAATGATAATATAGGCAACCTCCAATTGAGTTGGCTGATGCACCTGTTACGCTTGCAAGGCTCGTTGGTGTTTTCCTAAGATATAGAATAGCTAGAAATCCAAAGATCAGGGCCTCCTTAAAATCAATTACCTCATCGGATGGGATAATTATTGTATTGTTGGTCTTTTCATCGATAAGATCGGTAAGGAATGAGTTCTTTGCGCCTCCACCAGTTAGTAACACCGTACCCGATTTTTTTATCGTAAGCGATTCGGATATCTTCAACGCTATGTGTTCGTACAAGGTTCGGAGTTTATCCTCGATGTTAGCATTGTGGTTATCAACTATTGGTTGGAATGTGCTTTCGAACCATTCCCTGCCCAGCGATTTCGATTCTTTGTTATGATAGTAGTCCAGCGAGTTCAGCTTTTCAAGCAACGATTCATCGATATTCCCACGCCTACCCAGCACACCATCCTTATCGTAGGAGATTGAATAATGAAGCTGCATAAGCCTGTTAAGGGCCATGTTTGCAGGGCATATGTCGTAAGCAACTCGATGACCATTGGTGCTGTACGAGAGGTTGGCAATGCCCCCAATGTTTAGGCAGATGTTGTAGTTAGGAAACAGCAGCTCATCGCCAATGGGGACCAGTGGTGCTCCTTGCCCTCCACGGGCTATGTCACCACTTCGAAAATCGCATATGCAATCTATGCCAGCTTCAGCTGCTATGTGGGCACCGCTACCTATTTGGGTAGAGTAACCATTCTTTGGGTCGTGGAAAATGGTGTGCCCATGCGAACCAATCACATCGATGGGCTCATTGATGGTTAATTTGAACTCGTTAATCTTCTTGGCAATCCAAACCCCATACCATGCATTCAGCTTGGAAAGCTCCCGCCCGCTGAGATTGTATGCGTTCATCAAACTTTGCCTTAAGGACTGGTCGTACTCAACCGTTCTAGCCTTTATGATGCGGTAGCTGCACCCCTGGTTGGTGAAGGAGTACTCTGCAAAGCATAAGTCAAGCCCATCGTGCGATGTGCCCGACATCACCCCAATGGCATTGTACCTGTTATCTCTCTGATTATTTACCCACATTTGGGTTAGGGCTAGAACTGTGTAAGTAGCTTCGATATGCATACATCGGTTAACCCAAGGAGAGTGTTGGTATCTTCACTATTGAACTCTTCCCTGTTTATAAGCCCCTTAAAAATATCTTCACCCATAACCCAAGGGGCTGTTGCTGTTACCAAACTGCTAACCTTTTGAATAGGGAGTATACCTTTGTCGTTGAAAAGCGTTACCTCGATATTCATTACTGGCAGGCAAGCGTTATCTTGATCTAACCCTTCCATGAATGTAGTGTCTGTTGAGGGCTTGGCGCCATAGCCCATTTCGCCCTTGGGTATGCCCGAACTTATGGTGAGATCAACCTTTAGGTAGTATCTGGAACTCCCGTTTTTGAGCGCTCTGTTGATGGTAACATTTGGGAAGTTGTACTCATCGTATTTAAAGGTGTTGCCATGCGATGTAAGGGGTAGTATGTACATGCCCGTTTCGGCCTCTAGCCGTGCTTTAAGCATATACCAGGTGTACTCTTTGGCTGCGGCAATTATCCGGTCGGCTCGTTTATTCTCAACCTCAGGGAAGAGTTCGTTATATGCATCGAAATATGGCTTAATATCTTTGGTGATATTGTAGCTAAATGATATTAAAGCCAACTGCCTATTCTGGTATTTCTGAGTTTGCGCAAAGGCAGTGCTAGCCAACAGTAGTATGAATACAGCAAAGAGTAGGTTTTTCATTGTTGTGGTGTGATTTATTACAATTGCAAAATTAGTGCATTTTTATGTTGAAAACTAGCTATGCCTTTCTGTTTAGCAAATAGTTTACCAAAAAAAGGAACACTCAAATTCACTGGTGTTATCCTTGCTGTCGGTTACTTTTAGCTTTAGCTTGTGTTTTTTGTTTTTAGTCAGCCTTTTGTCATCAAACTCATAAAAGATTAAATTGTTTTTTGGGTCGTACTCAAAAAGAACCCAGCTGTCGTCAATTGTACCCTCTATAAAGGCAATGCCGCTCAGCTCGTCTTCAATCCTAATACTAATCGATGTTTCCTTGCTCATATCCTTGTTGTTGGATATATTGAGGGGAGTAATTGTTGGCGCTGCTGTGTCAGCGGTAATAAAAAAGTCACCAAAATAGTTAACCTGTGTTTCTACCCATCCTTGGCTATATTGCCCTCCCGCCGACTCAATCTCTCCGTTGCTGTTAATGGTACCAATCAGCGCTTTGTTTATGAGGTGTTTCGGAACCGAATCGGCGTTAAGCGAAAGGGTGTATGGCCTATGTAAAGGTATGGTTCGGTTGTGAATTCTTAAAATTGGCGATAATATTCCCTCAACAAAACCTATAATTTCGTAGGTGAAGTTGATGTTATGGTATAGCGAGTTTTTGGGTATCGAGATGTTAAACCATTCCGTAGTCTTGCTATTATCGTTATAAAACAACCATACAGGATCGGAGGGTATTTGTGGTGGGGTTGGAACGTTATCTGGTTGTATCCTATACGTTTTGCCCCGCATTACCAGGTTAAGGTAACTTGCATGGCCATATGCATCTTCAATGGCAATAGTAACGTTGTATATAGAATCCTTCTCAGTTTTTAGCCGTCCGTTGTTTACCAGCGTTTTGTATCCGCTAAATTGGTTGTTGGGGTCTTTGAAAAGCCTGTGAACCCGCTTGCCTTCCTGAACTCTTAATTCAAAATCGATGTGGCTATTGGCGTAACGCGTTTCGGCAAATCGAAACTCATCAACGCTGAACTGGTATGTTAGCTGTTTGTTCACGTATTTTTTTATGCTATAAATGCCGCAACGTAAACTACCCCTGTTGACGTAGTCGTAAGCCTTAACCCCAAACCCAATAGTACCCTGAACCTCAATTGTGTCTGTCACTACATAAGCACCATTTTGAGCCTGAACACTTAGCTCCGTCCGTTTGTTTTCACCTTGGATGTAGCTTGAGTCGTCGAGCGGATAAATCCATAGGCCATTTATTACGGGCTTCATATTATCCCTAATGGGGAGGTTGCTGTACGACGGGTTTAGAGGAATTTGATTCTTGGTGTTTCGAACCTCAAAGTGCAGGTGTGGGCCGCCAGAGCTACCGGTATTGCCGCTTAGCCCAATGAACTCACCTCGCTTAACGGGAAAATCCCTCGGGTTAACCCAAATGTCAATCTCAAATGATTGCCGCTCGTACTGAAGTTCTTTCACATACTCTTCAATTGCGGGTGCAAACCGGTCGAGGTGTGCGTATACAGTGGTTATACCATTGGGGTGCTGGATGTAAATAGCTTTTCCAAAGCCAGTACCACCAACTCGTAACCGCGAGATGTAGCCCTGCTCTGAGGCAAAAACATCTTGCCCTACTTTACCCCCTGTTCTGAAGTCGAGCCCAGCATGAAAGCTATTGGTGCGCACTTCGCCAAAGGAGCCCGACAGAAAGAGTTCGCCCTTTAGTGGTGGGTGTAAATCAAACGGACTGCTGGTGGGTTGGCCCAGAGCTAAGTGTACGCTTGAAATAATGAGAATTGAGGTAATCCAGGTCGAGAATGTGTAACGCATGGCTTTACGAATAATTTTTAAGCAAGGCAAAGCTAGTATTTTAAAAAGTTTTTTCTCATCTTAGTGCAAAATTTGATGGCATTTTTTGATAATCTCTCAAACTCGTTGTAATTTTGTAGTACTTTAAATCGAGCATATGTCGGTAGAGCAGAAAGCAATTCATACAAGTCTTAAAGCGAAGATTCAGGAGCTGATTTCTGCATACGAAAGCTTAAAGGAGGAGAACCTGAGGCTGGCAGAACAAAAGGCAAACTTGGAGAATATCCTTAACGAAAGAGAGTTAGCCTATTTAGACCTCGACAAAAAGTACAATCAACAGCAGATTGCCAATGCATTTGCTGCATCGAGTGAGGATGCTCACGATGCGAAAATTAGGGTGAATAGGATTGTGCGGGAAATTGACAATTGCATTGCTCTTTTAAACAGATAGTTAAACAAATGAAGTTGATGGAGGATAAGTTATCAATACGTGTGAATGTTGCCGACAGGTACTATCCTCTTAAGATTGATCGTAGCGATGAGGAGAAGATTCGCAAAGCTGCTAGGATGATTAACGAGAAGGTGGCCCAGTACAAAGGCCGCTATACTGATAGGGACAAGGACCTTCAGGACTTCTTAGCCATGGCCGCTTTACAGTTTGTTATAAAGCTAATTGAGAGTGAAAACCGTTTTGAGGTGGCTCCAGTTATCGACGAGCTGAACGATTTGGATGAGTGGCTAGACGAATATCTGGTTAGGAGTAATATACGTTCTTTAAAATAGTACTGCCCGCACTGTTTCCTTAACATATTGCGAAACTCAACACTATCATCTTTGGAGAAGGACTTAGGCTAATGTAGGACAGGCCTTATTTCAGCCCTGCTGAAATCTCAACTTTTTGAGACGTTGGAAGTTCGAAATTAGCGGCCACTCCACCCATGCTATATTGGGGTTTCAAATATCATTAGGGAATGCAGTGCGGGCTTTTTATATCAACTATTACCATATGGTTGCCTAGCAACTATGTCTTAATATAGCACACTGGGGTATTCCCAGTTTTTTCAATTTTTTACTAATACTAATAATAATGTTAACTGAGATAATAATTGCCGTATCCGCCTTAATCGTCAGCGGCTTTGTGACATACCTTCTTTGGAACAGGTTGTTAGCCAAAAAGAGGGAGTCCATTGTGCGCGAAGCCGAGACCGAGGCAGAGGTTATTCGAAAGGAGAAAATTCTCCAAGCTAAGGAGAAGTTCCTTCAGCTTAAGGCCGACCATGAGAAAATGTTTAACGAGAAGAACAACAAGCTGCTTCAAGCCGAGAATAGGCTAAAGCAGCGCGAAGCAACATTTTCTCAAAAATTTGAAGAGCTACAGCGCAAGCAGCGTGAGGTTGATACCATTCGTGAAAATCTGAGCAATCAGCTTGCCCTGGTTGATAAGCGCACCGAGGAGTTGGAAAAACTTCATCGCACTCAGGTTGATAAGCTTGAGGCCATTTCTGGTCTGTCGGCCGATGAGGCCAAAGCGCAGCTGATCGAGTCGCTTAAGGCTGAGGCCAAAACCGAAGCCATGTCCTATATCAACGAGATTATGGATGAGGCTAAGATGACTGCACAGAAGGAGGCCAAGCGAGTGGTGGTGAATACCATTCAGCGCGTTGCCACCGAGTCGGCTATCGAGAACTCTGTCACCGTGTTCCACATCGATTCCGATGAGATCAAAGGCCGAATCATTGGTCGTGAGGGTAGAAACATTAGAGCGCTTGAAGCTGCCACCGGTGTTGAGATAGTTGTTGATGACACCCCCGAGGCCATCATCCTTTCTGCCTTTGACCCAGTGCGTCGCGAAATTGCTCGGCTGGCCCTGCATCAGCTAGTAACCGATGGCAGAATTCACCCTGCTCGTATCGAGGAGATCGTTCAGAAAACCCAGAAGCAGATTGAGGAGGAGATAGTTGAAATTGGTAAGCGAACCGCCATCGATATGGGAATACATGGGTTGCATCCTGAACTTATCCGATTGGTTGGTAAGATGAAGTATCGCTCATCGTATGGTCAAAACCTGCTGCAGCACTCCCGCGAGGTGGCAAACCTTTGTGCCATTATGGCTACAGAGCTTGGCTTAAATGCCAAGCTGGCTAAACGAGCCGGATTGCTGCACGATATTGGCAAAGTGCCTGACGATGAGCCCGAATTGCCACACGCAGTCCTCGGCATGAAGTTAGCCGAGAAGTATAAAGAGAAACCAGAGGTATGCAACGCCATCGGGTCGCATCATGATGAAACAGAAATGACCACCCTAATAGCGCCCATCGTGCAGGTTTGCGACGCCATTTCGGGTGCGCGTCCCGGCGCTCGTCGCGAGGTGGTTGAGTCGTACATCAAGCGGTTGAAGGAGATGGAAGACCTAGCCCTTAACTATCCTGGCGTAACCAAAACCTTTGCCATCCAAGCTGGTCGTGAGCTTAGGGTAATTGTTGGTAGCGAAAAGGTGTCCGACGAGGAGGCAGCTAGCCTATCATACGATATCGCAAAGAAAATTCAGGATGATATGACCTACCCTGGACAGGTTAAGATTACTGTGATCCGCGAAACCAGAGCGATTAGCTATGCTAAGTAGAGTCTGATAAGATGTTGAAATAGAGTAAATATTAGCCCCATTAAGGTAATTCACTTTGATGGGGCTTTTAGTTAAGTATCTTGCTCCACCATTAATGTATCTATAGAGATCAAATGAGTATGTCAAAGTTTCAGAATTTACAGATGGTCGACCTTAGTGGTCAGTACCTAAAGATAAAATCCGAGGTTGATGCCGCCATCCATGAGGTGATCGATAGCTCCGCTTTCATTAAGGGGCAACCCGTAAGGCAATTCGAGGAAGAGCTGGCCCACTACCTAGGGGCAAAACATGTCATTGGGTGCGCCAACGGCACCGATGCTTTGCAGCTAGCCCTTATGGCCCTTGGGCTAAAACCCGGCGACGAGGTTATAACCCCCGATTTCACATTTATCGCCACCGTTGAGGTTGTTGCATTGCTTGGGCTAAAACCCGTGCTGGTTGATGTGGATATGAACGATTTTACCATCGATATCGAAAGCTTAAAGGCAGCCATCACACCCAGAACTAAGGCCATAATCCCCGTCCACCTTTTCGGGCAGTGTGCCAACATGGAGGCCATAATGCAGCTGGCCAACGAGCATGGTATCTTTGTTGTGGAGGATACAGCCCAAGCCATTGGCTCTACCTACAAATTTTCCGACGGAAAATCGCAGATGGCTGGTACCATTGGGCATTTTGGGTGCACATCTTTCTTCCCCTCCAAAAATTTGGGTTGCTTTGGCGATGGGGGTGCTATTTTTACCAACGATGATGCTCTGGCCGAAGAGGTGCGCTCCATAGCCAACCACGGCATGAAGGTGCGGTACCACCACGATAGGATAGGGGTGAACTCCCGTCTCGATACCATTCAGGCGGCCGTGCTAAGGGTTAAGCTTAAGCACCTGGATAGCTACAACGCTGCCCGCCAGCAGGCAGCCCAACGCTACGACGACCTGTTTGGTCTGGTTGCACAGCTGCAAACGCCTGCTCGCGTCGCTTGGTCCGACCATACGTTCCACCAGTACACGCTCCGCTTGCTAAGTGGCGATAGGCAGAGGCTGATCGGTAGTCTAAAAGAAATGGGGATACCCGCCATGGTGTACTACCCCATTCCGCTGCATCGGCAAAAAGCGTTTCAACCCTATGTGGATGCCAATGCGGCCAATGTTTTCCCCAATAGCCTCGAGCTGTCGCAGCAGGTTTTTTCACTCCCAATGCACACCGAGCTGAACGATGATATGCAACAGCACATCGCCGAGAATGTGATAAAATCATTGTAGATTTTGATGCCATTTGGTTATCTTTGCTTACCCAAAAACTAAGCATATGGATAGCAGCTACTTTGCCCACGAAACCGCAGTGATTGACCCCGGATGCAAGATTGGTAATGGTACCAAAATCTGGCATTTCAGCCACATCATGACCGGTTGTACAATTGGTGATTCGTGCAATATTGGGCAAAACGTGGTGGTTTCGCCCAATGTGGTGCTAGGCAATAACGTGAAGGTGCAGAACAATGTATCTATATACACCGGTGTGATTTGCGAGGACGATGTTTTCCTTGGCCCATCCATGGTGTTCACCAATGTGGTGAACCCCCGCAGCGCGGTGAATAGGAAAAGTGAGTATGCCAAAACGCTGGTTAAACGAGGAGTTTCCATAGGTGCAAATGCTACCATTGTGTGCGGCATCACGCTGGGCGAGTTCTGCTTTATTGGGGCCGGAGCAGTGGTGATTCGCGATGTGAAGCCCTACGCCCTGGTGGTTGGCAACCCATCGAAGCAGATAGGCTGGATGAGCGAGTTTGGCCACCGCTTGCATTTTGATGATCAGGGAGTGGCAGTTTGCCCAGAGAGTAAGGAGAAATATCAACTTAGGGATGACCAGGTTGTGAAGATACCATAATTCATTCAGATATGTCGAAAAACTTTAGCCTCATTGGCTCCGCTGGGTATATTGCCCCCAGGCATCTAAAGGCGATTAAGGATACAGGGAATAATCTGCTCGCATCACTCGATAGGCACGACTGTGTGGGCATTATCGATGGCTACTTTCCCGATGCCGATTTCTTCATCGAGTACGAGCGCTTCGATAGGCATATCGATAAGCTCAAGCGCCAGGGAGTGCAAATGGACTACGTGAGCATCTGCACGCCCAACTACCTGCACGATTCGCACATCCGCTTCGCCCTGCGCCATGGCGCCGATGCCATCTGCGAGAAGCCCATCGTGCTGAACCCATGGAACGTGGATGCCCTGGAGGAGATTGAGCGGGAGACTGGCCGTAAGGTGAACACCATCCTGCAGCTGCGCCATCACCCATCCATTTTGGAACTTAAGCAAAAGGTCGAGGCGGCCCCCAAGGATAAGGTTTTTGATATCGATTTATCCTACATCACTAGCCGAGGGCGTTGGTACTTCATCTCGTGGAAGGGCGATATTCAGAAATCGGGGGGTGTAGCCACCAATATTGGGGTACACTTTTTCGATATGCTCACCTGGATTTTTGGCGATGTGAAGGAGAACATCGTGCACGTGTCGCGACCCGATAAGGCCGCTGGTTATCTTGCCCTTGAGCGCGCTAGGGTGCGCTGGTTCCTGAGCGTTGATTTTAATGATGTGCCCGATGAGGTGAAGGCCAAAGGGCAACGGACGTTCCGCTCAATAAATATAGAGGGCGAAGAGCTGGAGTTTAGCGGAGGGTTTACCGACCTGCATACCGTGAGCTACCAGGAGATTCTTAAGGGTAAAGGGTATGGGCTAGCCGATGCGCGTGGCTCCATTCAAACCGTACACCATATTCGCAATACCGTACCCCTTGGGCTAACAGGCGACTACCATCCTTACTGTAAAAATCTAAAGCTGTAGAATATTATGAATTTATACAAAGACCTTGTAGATAAAAAAGAGAAGCTAGCCGTAATTGGCCTAGGATATGTTGGTTTGCCCATAGCCATTGAGTTCGCCAAGAAGCTTAAGGTGGTAGGTTTTGATATTAAGCCCGACAGGGTGGAGCTGATGAAGAAAGGAGTTGATCCAAGCCGCGAGCTTGAGGCCGAAGCCTTTGAAGGATGTGATATTTACTACACCGCCAACCCCAACGACCTCAGCGATGCTAAGTTTTACGTGGTGGCCGTTCCAACTCCTATTGACGATCATAACTTGCCGGATCTAAAGCCAGTGCTGGCCGCAACCGAAACTGTGGCTAAGGTGCTAAAGAAAGGCGATTACGTGGTGTACGAATCAACCGTTTACCCCGGATGCACCGAGGAGGACTGCGTTCCGCTGCTCGAAAAAGTATCAGGCCTAAAATATATCGAAGATTTTAAGGTTGGTTTTTCGCCCGAACGCATAAATCCTGGCGATAGGGAGCATACCCTCACCAAAATTATAAAAGTCACGAGTGGTTGCGACGAGGAATCGGCTGAGATTATTGCCCAAACCTACGAGCTAATCATTACGGCTGGTGTGCATCGTGCTAGCTCCATAAAGGTGGCCGAGGCCGCCAAAATTATTGAGAATACCCAGCGCGACATCAACATCGCTTTTATGAATGAGCTTTCGCTCATTTTCAATCGTATGGGTATAAACACCTACGAAGTGCTTGAGGCTGCTGGAACCAAGTGGAATTTCTTGAAATTCTTCCCCGGTCTTGTGGGAGGACATTGTATTGGCGTTGACCCATACTATCTTGTATACAAGGCTAAGGAGCTGGGTTATCATCCGCAGATTATTAGTGCTGGTCGTTTTATTAACGATTCGATGGGTGGTTACGTAGCCAAGCAGATAGTGAAAAAAATTATTGCTCACGACAAGAATATTAAGGAAGCACGCGTGCTTGTAATGGGTGTTACATTCAAGGAGAATGTGAGCGACATCCGTAACTCGAAGGTGGTTGATATTATCAACGAGTTAAAATCTTACGGTGTTAAGAATATAGATGCTGTTGATCCCTTTGCCGATGCTGAGGAGGTGATGCACGAGTATGGTTACACGCTAAGTAAGGAACCCTCGGGCAAGTACGATGCAATAGTTGCGGCTGTTAATCATAAGCAATACCTAACGCTGGATGCCGAGTACTTTAGTAGCTTAGCTACAGAAAACTCAATCTTTGTTGATGTGAAGGGTGTGTTCAGACAGAACAGACCAGATGGGTTGGCTTATTGGAGTTTGTAAGTAGTTTTTGTTTCCGTCACAACATTTAAGTAGTAAGATGAAGATTTTAGTTACAGGAACAGCAGGTTTTATAGGCTTTCACTTGGCGCAACGGTTAATTGCCCGTGGCGATGAGGTGGTGGGTATCGATAGCATTAACAGCTACTACGACGTTAATCTTAAGTACTCACGGTTACAACAAACAGGTATAAATAGGGATAGGATTGAGTATGGGAATCCCGTGCCAAGTGAACAGCATCCTAGCTACACCTTCATCAAGCTAAACCTTGAGGATAGAGAAGGGATAAATAAGCTGTTTGCAGAGCATAGGTTTCAACGGGTGTGTAACCTCGCTGCGCAGGCAGGGGTGAGGTATAGTCTGGAGAACCCCATGGCCTATGCCGATAGTAATATTGTTGGTTTTATCAATATTCTTGAAGCTTGCAGGCACAACGATATTGAGCATTTGGCATACGCTAGCAGCTCTAGCGTTTATGGGCTAAATGAAACAATGCCCTTTTCAACTAGTCACAATGTCGATCACCCCATAAGCCTGTATGCTGCCAGTAAAAAGAGCAACGAGCTCATGGCGCATACCTACAGCTACCTGTTTGGTTTACCAACCACTGGCCTGCGGTTCTTTACGGTTTATGGCCCGTGGGGACGACCCGATATGGCCTTGTTCCTCTTCACTAAAGCTATACTAGACAACAAGCCCATTGATGTTTTTAACAATGGTGAGATGCAGCGCGACTTCACCTATATTGATGATATTGTTGAGGGTATTATTCGTGTAATTGATAATGCGCCGGCAAGGGATAATCAGTGGTCGGGAAAAAAGCCAAACCCTTCATCATCCGTTGCGCCTTATAAGATATACAACATTGGCAATAGCAACCCAGTGAAACTTATGGACTTTATCGATGCCATTGAGACCTCTTTAGGGCGAAAGGCTCAGAAGAACTATATGCCTTTGCAAGCTGGTGATGTTCCCTCAACCTGGGCCGATGTGGAGGATTTGTGGGGTAAACTAGGTTTTAGACCCAACACCACAATTGAAGAAGGTGTTTCGCGCTTTGTTGCTTGGTACAAGCAATACTATGGAGTAGATTAGGGTTGTGCTTCCTCTTTAATAAGCCAGTCAATCACTTTTACAGTCTGCCTCGCAAGGTTTTCTGAGGCAATGTTCAGGTTCTGTAGAAATTCCTTCTCGGTGGGATGTTCCCCATCCACAATATCGGTTATGGACTTAATGGCAAGGAATGGTAAACCATGCTGTTGAGCCACCTAGGCAATGGCTGCTGCCTCCATATCCTTTACAACGCCGTTGTAACTTTTTATAGTAGCCATATCCTGTTCGGTATAATCGAGAGAGTTTCCTGTGGTTACAATTCCCGTCCGAAGACCTAGACCTTTTGCTATCGAGGTGCAATTATACGCAGGTTACTGTCCAATACCATACTCCTTAAAATCAGGAATGTTTATCCTACGGTCGTGGTAATTAATAGCTGGGTAGCTCAGGTACACATAGCCAACCTTGGCGTTGTTTGAATTGAAAACACTGGCAGTGCCTGCATTTATTATAATGTTGGGTTTGAAGTTCTCGATACGTACAATGTGCACAAAGGGTTGACACCTGAGTTCCTATCTGATTGACATTTTCCACACTACATTTGCCGTTTACTATTAAATCTATATGATTATCCGCTTTAGTACCTATATCATTTTTGCGTCATTGCAATCCCGACGTTGTTTGTCGAGAGAAGTAATCTTTTGCTCTGATTTACAACAAATTGATTATTCGGGAAAAGTACTCCCTGCCTGCCGCCAAAGGCAAGGCAAAGGCAGGACAAAGGCAGGCTCGCAATGACGTATTCTTATATTTTAACTTTAGGTATGTTAGCGGACAATCATATAATTTTATATTTAGTGAAATGGCTAGGGTAAAATTTTTGTATTATTTCAGATTGTCGTATATTGTGTTGCATTTTGAAATCACTTGAAAATAATCGAAATAAGTAGTCTTGCATTTGTATGGAATTTCCACAAGGTACTATAGATCACAGGGAAAATGAGTTTTTTTCATATCGGTACTCAACACGATTCCAGAAAGGGGATATTGTTGATATACGTACAGGTTTAGATCTTGAGGCTGCAAGGTTTCAAGCTCGCAAAAGTTTTCCCGATGTTCTAAATGAGTACTGGTGGCTAAAACCCTCAGATATTCCGGCACTAAAGGATCTCCCTCTTAAAATTACGGATATTTACTTTTACCATGGCGGTGTTCCTGTTGTAGTCCTAAATACTGCAAATGGAACGTTAGCCCGTAAGGCACAGGTTTTTCTTAAAAAACGGGACGAGCCTAAGCACAACCTCGACGATTCGGTTAAGGAAGAGATGGTTAAGTTACCTCCAAATGAGCTTGCCTCTCTGCTGGTGTGCCAAGATTTACTGGTTAGGCTGGAATCAGCAAGAGTTTTAAGGGAATTATATCCTGATTTTACGCCCACCGACAAGGAGCAGCAGGTAAGCCTTAATATTATTAATGCAAATTTTGATATGCTATTGCCTTTTGGCGAAGGTGCAGTAGACCAGTTGATTGAGAGGTTCTTGGTGACCACTAATGCTAAAGAAACAGAAAGGATAATTGACACCCTGATAGCAATTGGGGAGCCCGCCATTCCTCGGCTCGATGATATATCGGAGTTCATTTCGCTAATGGCAAGTCCCTACTATGCTAAGCGTATAAATTGGACTATAAATCAGATTAAGAAAAAAAAGGTTAGAAATAAGTAGGTGTTGATCCTTACTTGTTAACCCTCAATTTCTAGGTTACGGTTAATGTAACCGCTATAATCCTTCATTTTGTTGATATAAACCCTATCCATGAGGGGCGATTCAATTATGAAATCAGCTGTTGATCGATTTGTTGCTGTAGGAATATTGTATACGCTGGCAATGCGAAGCAAAGCCTTAACATCTACATCGTGGGGTTGGGGCTGCATGGGATCCCAGAAGAATATCAGTATATCCACATTGCCTTCAGCAATCATGGCCCCCAGCTGCTGGTCGCCACCTAGTGGCCCCGACTTAAGCTTTGTGATTGATGCCAACTGATAACCCTCACCTTTGTGCATTCGGGTGAGCGCTTCATCCACCAGCTTACCGGTTGTTCCAGTGCATACCAATTTGTGTTGTAGTAGCTTCTGCCAGTTCCATTCAACCCACTCAATCATATCTTTCTTGCGGTTGTCGTGTGCAACCAGCGCGATGGTTTTTGTCTGCTTCATGTATTTATTACAAATATTAAATTCAGACAAAAATAGGAAAAAGAGGAGTGATTTACTCAATTATTCCGATGATTCCTTAATCTTTACATTAGTATCGTCAATAAAAAACGTTTCCCCATTTATTCTTCTTATAAAATGTTTTGCCATTGGCGCTCTCTCGGTGATAGACCTCATGGCTGTTGAGTCGTCGGCAAATACGAGGAAATCCTCTAGAGTTTTTTTTGCATTGTCGTAATCTTTGGCGTTGTAGTAGCATAGCCCAATTTCGTATATGTAAGCCTTGTAATCGGGGTGCAGTTCCAACGCTTTTTCAAACTGGGCAATCGCCTTTTGGAACTGGTTGGCCTTTTTATAGGCCTCGCCTCGTGAAGCATACAGCAGGGCAATCTCCTTGGGGTTGGGTGTGAGGAGTTCCTCTGTCATGTCAAGTAGCTCAATGGCGCGTGGCCAATCGCCAATTTGGATGTACGAATTGGCCATGATGTAGTTAAGCACATTGTCGGAGGTGTCTTTCTCAAAGGCTTTTTCTAAATATTCGGTTGCAGCTAAATATTTTCCAATATGATATTTACTTATGCCTAGGAATTTATGAGTAAAGCGTGAGGAGTCTCCCATGATGCTTGCCTTTTCTAGCCATTTCTCCGCATCGGGGTAAACCTGCGATAGGTAGAAGAGGTATCCTTTAGTTCTAATAATTGGCACGTAGGTCGAATCCTGCTTGTATGCAATGTCTGCAATGGGCATAACAATACCTGGAGGTATGCCGCCTTTGATAAACCCATTAATAAGCTTAATGGCCAATGGCATATTGGCTGGGTTCAATTCGAACGATTTGTTGTAGGCATGCAGCCCAACGGCCATACTATCTATTCGCATTGCGCAATCGCCCAGCTGCTCCCATAGGTATGAGTTAAGGGTGTCGACTTGTAGTAGATGTTCAAACTGAAGGAACGCCTCAAGGAATCGACCATCTCTTCGTAGTAAGCGGGCGAACTGTGACCTTACGCTTACATTGCTGGAGTCTGTTTCGAGTATTTCTTGGTAAATGCGTAATGCCCAACCGTTTTTTCCTAGGTTAGCCAGTGAGCTGGCCAAATGTTGCTTGCATTTGGTACACGTGCTGTCTACTGCTATTGCCCTTTGGTAGGCAGCTACAGCACTATCGTACTGCATACGGTTTTCCCATAATCCACCAAGCATAAGCCAGCTTCGGGTGGATAAACTATCTGATCTCAACTTCTCCTTTAGCAAATCTATTAGCTCTTCGTCTGACATGTCGTAGGCCATTATGCCAATATTCTCTGTTGAAAAATCGTTCTCCTGTGCGAGCGCATTGTATGTTGATGTATTAAGCAGTAGGAAAATTATGCTTAGGAAGAGAGAAAATTTAGACATCGTTTTGGTGGATTGGTTTGTAATAAACCCCGAGTATGCAGTGCGTACCCGGGGTGTGCGTAGCTCTATATGTTTATTCTAGGGTGAACAAAATGGGGATGTTGAATGACACCCTTACAGGTTCACCGCTTTGAGTTCCGGGTGTCCACACGGGGCTCGACTCAACCACCCTAAGGGCTTCCTTGTCAAGTGAAGGGTCAGCTCCTCTAAGAATTTTTGCATTGGTTAACCTGCCATCAGGTTCAATAATAAACGACATGATAACTCTTCCCTGTATCCCGTTAGCCATTGCAATCTCAGGGTATTTAAGGTTCTCTCCAATGTATTCAAGGAATTTATTTATATCGCCTCCTTGGAACTTGGGCATCTTTTCCACAACTACAAATATTTCTCCTTCATCCTCGCTTGTCTTGCTTACCTCTTCGTCATTAGAGATAAATGTTACCGTTATCTCTTCCTCTACTTCTGCATTAGTTACATCGTTGTCGCACGAGATGATAAATGCAGCAGGAAGCGCTACGGCTAAGGCAATTGCCCAGCGTAGCAGCGCACCCTTGGTTTTTTGTGTGATGTTCATCATGGCTATTCGTTTTAGTGTTAGTGATTTGTTGAAATTATTGCCAATGGGCAGCGCTATCCCACTAAAGGCAATGGAGATTATGGTATCCAAATACGCGTGTGGATCGGTTTGAGTGTCGATAACCGCTTTGTCGGCTTGGTACTCGTGTACCTCAACTAATGCCTTGCGGAGCATCCAGTAAAAGGGGTTAAACCATTGAGCTATTGCAATAACCTCGAATAGCATAATATCAAAGGAGTGTCCTTTTTGCTGGTGTGCCTGTTCATGCCTAAGGATATCTTCCAGCCCATCCTGAGGGATGCCTTGGGGATTAATAAAGCAGTACTTCATGAACGAGAAGGGTGGGGTATCGTTTTCATGCTCAACAATAAGCATAGAACCTTTACGGTACCTCTTGCCTTGGTGGATGAGTATCGCTATCTTAATTAGCTGGTAGGCAAATCTTAAAACAAACAAAGCCGATATGGAAAGTAAAATAACTCCAAAAACATCGTGCCAACTCATTGAGCTGTCATCTGCACCAACAGTTACCTCGGGCAGATTAATGGTTACCATTCCATAGCTTGGTAGGGTGGTGATTTGAAAAATGTTTTGGATTGCTGGCAGTAGCCATGGTCCTGCCGCCGAGGTGATAACCCCAAGCAGAATGAACCCTCTTACCAGCCCAAACCTATTTACATTCCTTAAAAAGATGAACCAAATGGCCCAGAACATGAAAATTGCTAAGCTAATCTTTAGCAGTATGCTAAGGGTGCTAATTGCTTCCATCTAGCTTTTGTTTTTTGAGTTCGTCGGATAAAAGGTTGATTATCGATTCCATCTCCTCTATGGATAGGTTTTCCTCCTTGGCAAAGTGCGATACCATTTGCCGGTAAGAGTTGCCGAAGTAATTCTTTACAAAACCCTTCAGGAATTTTCCCGAGTAATCCTTCTTGCTAACCAGTGGGTAGTACTCATGGGTTTTACCATAGGCATTGTGTCCTACAAACCCTTTTTTCTCCAGTATTCTAACAATGGTCGATACCGTATTGTAAGCTGGCTTGGGCTTTGGCATGCTATCAATTATATCCTTAACAAACCCCTTCTCTATCTTCCACAGTATTTGCATTACTTGCTCCTCGGCTTTTGTTAACTCCTTCATGCTTGATTTTTTTGTTTAAACAAATATATAACTAATATTTTAGTTGAACAACTAAAGCATTAGTTTATTTTAAAAATATTTTCTGGAAGTTTTGTAATGATCAGAAAATCAGTATAAATATATTCTTTTAATAAACGAATAAATTGTGGGAGTGTAATGGCTGAAATTTTATCATAGGCTTAAACTAAACTGCATATATTACATCAAAATTGACTGAACCATTAATGAAAAAACTATGCGTTTACTAACAATTTGTATTACAATGACAGTGGGATTACTTGTGGGCTGTAGTGCGCCCCAAAAGGAGGTTAAGCCCGCCCTCGATATGGCGAACATGGACTTGACCGTTAAGCCTGGTGTAGATTTTTTTGCC
>JAVERU010000046.1:0-21021 GCA_034006965.1 Tenuifilaceae bacterium | reverse complement strand
CCAGTTGGATCTTCCTGAAAGGTGAATGCATATAGATTTTTAGGAATGTCAATTCGCTTTACCTGTGACAATATAACCACTGGCCAGACCATTAAAGCAATGATGACTGTACCGAATTTATAGCGCATAAGTACCTACACCTTTATTCCCAAAACAAGAACATCGTCTATTTGCTCATTATTGCCCTTCCAGTCCATAAATTTTTTCTTAAGCTCGTCCTTTTGCCTTTCGCCTCCGTATTGGCTAATGTCTAAAAGGGTTGAGAAAAACTGCGATCGCATATACTTTCGCTTATTCTCTCCGCCAAACTGATCCATATAGCCATCAGAGTATAGGTAAATCCAATCGCCTGGCTGAATATCAATCGTTTGCTGTTTGAAGGATCGTTTGAAGAGCTCTGGCGATACACCAATAGAGGTGAACTGAGGCTTGTGCTCTAGGAGTTTCCCATTGCGAACAATGGTAAGGGGTACAAGGGCGCCGCTGTATTGTATCTTGTTATCGCTCTTCTGGTACGATATGATGGCAATATCCATACTATCCTTAAGGATAAGCTCGTCCTGAGCCTCCTTGCGCAGCTTCTTTCGAATTTCAATATTCAAGTAGTCCAGTATCTTGGCTGGCTCGTTAATGTTTTGCTGGTTTACAGCTTGGCTCAGAAGATCCATTCCAATTATACTCATGAAGGCACCCGGAACCCCATGCCCTGTGCAGTCGGCAACAGCAACATAAAGGGTGTCACCCTTTGTTGTGATCCAGTAAAAATCGCCGCTAACAAAATCTTTAGGAAGATAGTAGCAATAGCAATCGGTAAAGTACGATTTTAAACTATCGAAGTTTGGGAGAACCGCTTCCTGAATTTTTTTTGCGTACTGTATACTGTCGGTAATTTTGCTAATGTACCCCTCAATTACCGTGTAGGCGTTTTGTAGGTGGTTGTTTTTTTGCTCAATTTTTTGACGCTGGCTTGCAATTTCCTGGTTTTGTGCCTCTAGCAAATCGTTGCGCTTACGCCTTACCTTTAGCAGGAATAGCGATGTAATGAACAAGGCAAGCAGTAGTATGATGATGAAGAGGTAGGTGAAGTTGTAGCTTTTGGCTTTTTCCAGCTTTAGCTCTTTAATTATATTATCCTTGTTTAGCATTTCAATCTTGGCTTCTTTCTGCTGCTTTTCTAGCTGGTACTCCAAAAGGAAAATTTTTTCAGATAGCTGCTGACTGAAGAGATGGCTGTTAAAATCAATAATTCTGTTGAGGTATTCCAATGCCATTTGATACTCCCCCCGGCTAAGGGCTATGTTGGCTAGGGTTTGGGTAGCATTACGGGCAGTAAAACTTGCACCAATTTCGTGGGCAATATTCATGCTTTGCTTTGCTAGTGCCTTTGCTCGGTTTAAATCTTTTTGTTGAAAAGATATTGTAGATTTCTTCTCAAGCAAATCAGCATATAAACTTCTATCAGCATCCCTGTCAATGACGGACAAAGACTTGTCGTAACTCATTAGTGCCGCTTGCTGGTCGTTCATACTTAGGTATACATCGCCAATGTATTTATAGCAAACAGCTTGCTCTGGTATGGAGTTGGTTTCAATTCTGATGTTAAGTGCTTTTTGAAAAAACTCTAGAGCCCTGCTTGGTTCATTCTTAAGCACCAGGGTTCGGCCAACGTATAGGTATACGTACGATAGCATAGATTTGCTATCAATTTTTAGTGCAATCTCCTCGGCTTTTTTTAGATTATCCAACGCATTGTTGCAATACTCCTGATAAATATATAGGTTGGCTAGATTAAGGTACGCATAGCCCTCCTGCTCTGTAATGCCGTGCTCAGTGGCAATATCTAATCCTAAAAAATAGTAGTCTATAGACTGAGAGTATTTGCCCATAACACGGTAGGCAACCCCTACAAAGCTATAGGCCTTGGCAAGATTCTCGAAATCATTAAACTTTAACGATAGATCTATAGCCTCCTGTCCGTAGCTTATGGCTAACTCTGGGTTGGAGTTTCTTAGCTCCCAGCTTAAAGCAAGCAGGGTGGAAGTTCTGGAAGAATCCGTTTGTGTCGCTAAAATTTCCGATAAGCTATCTACCTGCTGCTCATCATTACCCGGCGATACTACCGTTGAGGCGGATAGTATTATTACAAGTATTAGTTTTACTAGCTTCATTTATCGGTAGATTAGGCAACAAATTAAATACAAATTTAACCAATGGATTTTAAGTACTGGGTCTTTTTAATAAAATTCGAAATTCTACCCAATATGTATAGCTAATTTATGGTGAGAGCCAGTAACGTTTTGATGAGTAAAAAACCTTTTACAAACCTTTCAAAACATTCGTTTTTGTCTTATGTTTGTGGGGTTTAATGGTGGCTGTGGTGATTGGGTTGATGGTGTTATGAAATGCTTCGTGTTAAACGGTTAGCCGTGCAAATAAATTCACTATTTTTACCTCTTATGCGAGTAGCGTTTAAAGTTACCCTTTTTATCCTAGCGTTGTTGCTTGCCTTTGCTTTAAGCCTAGGTGTGGCGGGTTTTTTGCTGAAGGATAAACTTGTAGATAGTACCCTAAGCCACCTAAATAAGCAAATTAACGCCGAGGTGAAGGTACGCTCGGTTGATGTGTCGATGCTTAAAGCCTTTCCCTATGTTGCTGTTAACCTAAAGGGAGTCGAAATTTTTGAGGGCAGCTTAGATACACCCCCCGAATTTGAACCTGGCTTGCTGTCTATCGATGAGGTGTCGGTTAGGATGGGAATCATGGGCATTCTACGAAATGAGTACAGCTTCGAGAAGATTATCCTTAAAAACGGCTGGCTCAACCTATATTTCGATGGAAAGGGAAAGGGAAACTTCGAAATTTTTGAGAAGGGAAAGCAGCAAAACACCAGCTGGTTGTTTAGCCTCGATGAGCTGAGGCTCGAGAATATCAACCTAAGCTACATCGATTTGAGAACGGGTTGGATATTCAAGGGGCTAATAGACGATGCTTCCCTTAACGGTGAAATTTCTGCACAGCAGATTGTGCTAAGCACCAAGGTTCGGTCTACCGTTGGAGTGCTTCGTCAGGGATCGTTTTACTACATCCGAAATCAGAAGGTAAGCCTAGTAACCGACTTCCTAATAGATGATGAGCATATTGATGTTAGACCCAGCATTGGAACCCTTGGGCGAAGTAAGCTTAGCGTGTCGGGGAATATTGGCAGGGAAATGGGGTCGCCCGTTTGGCTGTCCATCAGCGGCGAAAACTTTGATGTTGATCACCTCATCTCATTCCTATCTCAGCACAACATATCCTTACCCTCTGGAACCAAAACGAAGGGCAATATTGCATTCAGCATTGGTGTCGATGGATATACCAAGATGGAGAAACCGTACCTGATAAGCTTAGATTTTCAATCGAATGGGCTGATGGTTCAAATACCCAACAAGCCAGCCCTAGAGTTTTCGAGCATCAGAGGCAAATTCAATAACGGTACGCAGGGAAAGCCCGAATCATCTGAAGTATACCTGTCGAGCATCGAGTTCAGCTCGGGTATTTCAAATGTAAGCGGCAGCCTTCGGGTAAAGAATCTGAATGCCCCCTTGTATCATTTAAAGGCCAATCACCTCATCAATATCCCCGATTTGCTAATGTGGGGAGTACAAGTACCTGTTGTATCGGGTTTAGTGTCGGGCGATTTAGAGGTGCTCGGATTACTCGACGATTTGAGTAAGATTACACTAAATTCATTCGAAGACTCCAAATTCTTCTCAAACCTAGAGCTAAGTAATATAAATTTTGAGCAGGTGGGGATAATCCCCGATCTAAAGTTTGTTGGAGGTAACCTGCGCATTAACAACCAAGACATTAGCAATGCTAACCTTTTTGGGTACCTCCATGGATCGAAGTTTAGCGCAGATTTTCAAGCATCCAACGCCTCGGCCATAGTTTTTGGCAAGCAGAAAGCCTCGGTTAATGCAAGCATAACGCTCGACTCCCTAAACACACAATGGCTAAACCTTACCCGTTCAGAAACCCCATCGAGCCCGCAGGGAGAATCAACATGGGACAGAATACACTCCGTAGCTGGCGATGTGTTTATCGATAAGCTTATTTACAACGATTTTGTAGCCACCCCGCTTAGCGCCAATTTTTATACACACGACAAAAGTTTTTATTGCAACAGCTTTTTGGCTCGTTCATGCAACGGCTTGCTTACTGGTCGGTTTAGCGTGACTTCGGAAACCCCAAGCACGGATCTGTTTTTGGCCGATTTAGATGCCGATGGAGTTGATGTCAATTTGCTTTTTAAGTCGTTCAAAAACTTTGGTCAGGATGTAATTACGAGCGAAAATGTACATGGTGATCTCACCGGTTCGGCTGTGCTCTCAGCACCAATTTTAGATGGTAAGTTTGATGTGAATAGGGTGGAGGCAAAGGCCGACATTAAGCTTGCCAATGGTAGGCTAATGAACGTGGCGCAGCTCAAAAGCCTCTCGCGGTTCATTGAGCTCGACGAGCTGATGGATATAAAGTTCTCTACCCTTGAGAATACGCTAAGAATTACCGACAGCGTGATAATTATACCCGAGATGGAGATAAAATCATCGGCAATAGATTTGTTGGTGTCGGGTACTCACACGTTTAGTGGCGAATATCGCTACAGAACCCAACTTTACCTCTCCGATGTGCTGTTTTCCAAATCGGTGCGTGAAAAGGTGCAGAACGATCCGTTTGGGCAGGTTGAGGACGATGGAAGCGGTAGGGTTAAGGTTTTTCTTAAGCTTGAGGGGAATAGCAACGATTTCTCTGTATCCTACGATCGTGCTTCGGCGCGTGATGCATTTAGACAAAATCTTCGGAACGAGGGGTTGAGCCTGCGGGCTATACTCCGCGATGAATTCTCTTTTCTAAGGCCATCAGCCAAAGAGGATTCGTTAAAACCAAATGCGCTGGACGAGAAGAAAAAGGACGAGAAGAAAAAGGAGCAGAAGAAGAACGAGGAGTCAACCAAGTTTACCATTGAATGGGATTAGCCCTCCTTTTTTTTTCCATATCAGATGTACTAAAACCGTTAACCGTAAGTTAGTAGTGTTATACTAATCATAACTCGCATTGGAGATATACCTTGTAAAACAAAGATGGAAGGCGTTGCTACTGGTTGTAGCAGTTATTATTGGATTTGCTTCTCTTTACATTACCAATAGCCTTGTAAAGGATTTATCGCTTGAGGAGCGCAAGAAGATTGAGCTGTGGGCTAAAGCAATCCGCGAGATATCTAACATAAACAACCTGGCCGACTCAAGTCAAAATTTTGCCATAGTGCTCGACGTGCTCGAGAATAACACCACCGTGCCGGTACTCCTTACCGATGAGGACGATAATATCCTGTCGCACATAAATGTTAAGCCCTCAAGGGTGGAAACCAGAGAGGGTGCCCAACGGTTATTGTCGCAAATGAAATCATCAAAAGAGCCCATTGTGGTTACCCTTATTGATGGTAGCAAGAACATCGTTTACTATAAAGATAGCACTACTCTGGTGAAGCTGACATACTACCCCTACGTGCAGCTATTCGTGATAATTCTATTTATTGTTGCTTCATACTATGCCTTTAGCCACTCACGAAAAGCTGAGCAGAACCAGGTATGGGTGGGTTTGGCTAAAGAGACAGCTCATCAGCTGGGTACGCCAACCTCATCACTTTTGGCTTGGCTTGAGCTGATTCGTGAATCGGGCATTGATCCCACCTTGGTGAGTAACTTCGAGAAGGATGTGTCCAGGTTGGAAAAAGTAGTTGATAGGTTCTCAAAGATAGGCTCCAGCCCATCGCTACGAACTACCAATTTAGTGGCAGCTATTGGCAATACTGTGGAGTACCTCCGCAACAGGATATCGAGCAAGATTAACCTGATGGTTAAGTTCGACTCTACCGACTCAATTCCATTGCCTTTGAATGAGACCCTTTTTGAGTGGGTGCTAGAGAATATTATCCGCAACTCGGTCGATGCAATACAATCTTGCGGCGAGGTGACTATTTCTGTTATTGATAATACCCAAGTAGTTTTTATCGATATAACCGATACTGGTAAGGGAATTCCTCGGAGCCATTTCAAAACAATTTTCCAGCCAGGCTACACAACCAAGAGCAGAGGCTGGGGCCTTGGGCTAACCCTTTCCAAGAGGATAATCGAAGAGTATCATAACGGAAAACTTTTTGTGAATAATTCAGAGGTTGATAAGGGCACTACGTTCCGTATAGTTCTTCGTAAATTACACAGCTAAAAGCTAGCTTGGGATTTGCCTCGGTTTGGGGTGTTCTGCTAATTTTGCAACTTGTGATACCGGTGTTATTCCATCCAACCTAGGCTGGGTGTTTTCGGCCAGCTCTTCATCGGCATCCTCTTTCTCGGGCTCAGATGCTGAGAGTATAGCTTTGTACTCTGTTGCGTTGCTCAAAATATCGATACACATGGGAATTACCTCGTCCCGGTTAACGCCATACTGAGCTTTGCCCTTTTGAAAATAGTATCTACCCACAATCTCTTCTTCGAGCAATCTTTTAATTTCGGGTTTGATCAGCTCCAAATCCATGGCAATATTACCCTTTACAATTGATTGTATACTATCGGTAAGGGGTTTGAGCATCTCGTGATAATTCTCATCTTGTGCGGCTCTTATCATATCCTTCAGTATGGACTGGGTTTGGCTCTCGTACTCGAAATTGGAATCGTTTAAATATGTTATAAACCCGTTATACTGCTCATCGGTAAGCGTAAACTCTGTAGGGCTAGCAATGCTGTCATTCGATGAGTGGAATTGCGTGGCAAAGTCAAAAAGCATATTTCGTGCGTACAGCACTGTTGCTAATCGGCTATACATCGATGCGCTGTGCTTTATATCTGGGGTTATGCCTCCCCCATCGCGAACAATACGTCCATTGCGGGTTTTAAAATCGGATATTAAAGAATCGGGAATAAAGCTAATGCTTCCATCGTTGGCTCGTTGGGTAAAGTCAACAGCCTGAATGCATCGGCCGCTGGGAATATAATACTTGGCTGTAGTTATTTTGAGTTGAGCATTGTAGGGTAAGGGGCGGGTGGTCTGCACCAAGCCTTTGCCAAAAGTTCTTTCGCCAACTATAACTGCCCTGTCAAGATCCTGAAGGGCCCCTGCTACAATTTCCGATGCCGATGCCGAGACCCTATCCACAAGCACCACTAGGGGTGTCTTTGTGTCTACTGCACGCGAGGGTGTTTTGTACTCCTGATCAAACTCCTTGATCTGCCCTTTGGTGTAAACCACCAGCTCATCCTTAGGTATAAACAAATTTGCAATTTTAACCGCTTCATGAAGTAACCCTCCCGGGTTGCCTCTTAGGTCTAAAATAATACCCTGGGCATTGCCCTTGGATTTTAACTCCTTTAAGGCCTTTTCAACCTCCTTATGGCAATTGGTGGTAAAGTTTGCTAGCCTAATGTAACCTACACCCTCCGAAACCATTCCGTAAAAAGGGACGCTAGGAATATGGATTTTATCGCGCTTAAAGCTAAACGTTAGCGAGTCGGGTTTTGGGTATCGTTGTATAACTAGGTTTAGGTCCGACTTTGGCACCCCTTTAAGCATCTTGCTAACCCGATCAACAGGTAGGCTAAGCACGCTGATCCCGTTTATCTCTAAAATTTTATCACCTGCCCTAAGCCCTGCGCCATGGGCAGGACTTCCCTCGTATACCTCAGCCACAATTGGGTAGTCGGCGCTTTGGCGAATAAGTGCACCCATCCCGCCGTACTCGCCAGTGGTTTGGAATTCAAGCTCGGCCTTATCCTCTTCGGGGATAAACTCGTTGTAGGGGTCAAGCGACTCAAGCATAGCGTCGATGGCCACTTTTACCAGCTTTTCAGGGTCGGGCTTGTCAACATAAAAAATGCTAACCTCCCTAAAGAAGGAGAAGAATATGTCGAGACTTTTAGATACCTTAAAGTCAACAGAATTGAATGAGAAAGCACCAATTACTATGGTTGTGGCAACCAGTGCAATGGAAATCTTTTTTAGCTTTGTTTTTATGCTAGCCATGGTAAAAAAATATTTATTGAAAACAGAAAAGCAAAGTAAACAAATATTAATCCAATAAGTAAGCCTGCTAAGTTGTTTTCAGCTAAAAAAAGCGAATACAGCAGCACTCTCTCTATGGAACGGGATCATATCCGTGTCCACCCCATGGGTTGCAGCTGAAAACTCGTTTTGTGCAGAGCCATAAGCCTTTAAGAGGTCCGTGCTTTTTTAATGCTTCAAGGCAGTACGATGAGCAGGTGGGGTAGTATCGGCAGCTGGCAAGTGTATGGGGGCTAATGAAAAGTTGATATGCCCTTATGGGCAGCGACAGGACCAGTACCAAAACCTTTCTAATTGTCTTCATGCTTCCGAAATATTGCTATGCCAATCCTTAATGGAGTTGATGAGTTTAACGATTGCCAGTTGGATTTGTTCAAAGGGCAACTTTTCTGAGGCAACGTAAACAAAGGCAATTTTAACCTGTAGCTGGTTGTCGGAGCACCATTGGTAAAGAGTGTGTTTATTTAGGCGGAATGACTCGCGAACCCTTCTTCTGATAGCATTTCGGTGTACGGCTCGCTTAAACTTCTTTTTGGGCACAACAAATAGGGTTTGAGCCGCTGGCTCATCGTGCGGGAGAGCCTCTATGGTAAAGGTAGCTTTTATTGGGTATGAGAATACGCTTTGCCCCTGAGCAAAAATGCTATCAATGCTCTTCTTGCTGCAAAGCCGCTCGCTCTTCGGAAAGCCAAATGGCTTCATGGTATTGCAATTGATTTTATTCCCAACCAGCAAAAGCTGTCGACATTGTGCTGGGCTTTTGGGTAACCTTGGTATCTCACCCTTGCAGGGGAAGTTACTACTTGTTCTCCTTGTTAAACTTTTTGATGAACTCATCGAGCGCTTGGGTCATGCTGGGGCATGCTGGCGTTGGCGCCTGAATGTCTAGTCGTAGCTTATGATCCTTTACCGCTTTGGCAGTGGTGGGGCCAAAGGCAGCAATTTTTGTGTCATTCTGTTTAAAGTCGGGGAAATTTTTGAAAAGCGACTTTATACCGCTGGGGCTGTAAAACACGATAATATCGTAGTAAATATCTTTCAGATCGGACAGGTCGCTGCTTACAGTCCGGTAAAGGATTGCTTTGGTGTACTTAACCTTTGCCTTGTCGAGCGACTTGGGGATTTCTGCCTTGTGCATATCCGACAGAGGAACCAAAAACTTCTCCGTCTTATGCTTGTTAATAACATCCATTAGCTGTGCAAAGGTGCCCTGTCCGTAAAAAATTTTACGCTTGCGGTACACGATGTACTTTTGCAAATACAGGGCAACAGCCTCGGTAATGCAGAAATACTTCATGGTTTCGGGTACAGTAACCCTTACCTCGTCACAAATTCTAAAGAAATGATCTATTGCTGTACGACTGGTAAAAATAACGGCTGTGTGCTGAAGAATATCAATTCGCTGTTGGCGAAACTCTTTGGATGGCACTCCCTCAACCTGTATAAAAGGCCGAAAATCAATTTTAAGGTTGTACTTATTGATTAGTTCGAGGTAGGGAGACTTTTCGCTTTGGGGTTCGGGTTGCGATACGATAATCTTTTTGATCTTCAAGGTCATAGATGTTTTATTCAACAACACGTTACCCCCTAAAAAAACTCATTGACAATAATCAATGTGGGGATAATTTCAAGGGCACAAAGATATAAAAATAAATAGAACATTGAAAATCGGTTAAAAAGAAAAACCTGAAGCGTCCTTAGTATCCTGAAAATCAAAACGAGGGCCAAAACCCCCAGCGTTATGTATAGGGTTGCAACTTTTGCCCCGCTCGAGGCGTACAGCATCAAAAGGTTAAGGGGTATTAACACCAGGCCGAATAGCCTCTCGTATATTAGCTGATTTATGTGTAGCGACAGAGCCGCTTGGGCTTGATTTGACACGAACCCAATGGTTTTGTTTGATATATATCGAAAAGCTCTATACCCAACAAAGCTAAGCGAGATGTAAATTGCCAATAATGCATAGTTGTCAACCCTATGGGTTGGTAATTCTAGGATATTTATCATTTGAATAAATGCTACGGGCAACGAAATGAGCATAGCTGCATCCAGCATCCTGAAGAAACGATTCTGAACAATAGTGTTTTCGCTTATTATCTTTTTTCCGATATGGAAAAAAAGAGCCCCCCGGAATAAATTGTTTATCTGTTTTGCAAACAATAGCCTTAGTAGTACTAGCAGAATAAGCATTGCAAGCATGGGGTAAAAAAGCCATGAGGTTTTTTGACTCTCTTGCTCTAAGGGTTTTATGTGGATATGCCTTACGGGTTCGGCCGGTATGGTTTCGATAAAAACCTGCTGGTTTACTTTTACAAACTCATTGTAATGGTAAGCATCGTATAGCGTTTCATGGCTAAATGCAGAGGTCCATATCACTCCTTCTTGCTCAACAACAGTATGTAGCGGACGATGGCTACCATCTCTGCAAATATAGCATGTGGTGTCAACCTCCGGAACAGCTTGCCTTCGTACTACGGGAGTTATAGCCTGTTCGGTTTGTTCTTTAATGGCCTCTACCTCCTGAGTCTTTCTTTCGATAAGAAGGAACAATGGGTTTATCCCCTCGGGTATGGTGTCAAGTGTATCCTTGGGTTGGGGTTTGGGTATGGTGTCCTGTTGATAGCTTAGGTAATCCCCAGATATTGGGGTGGATGTGTTCGACCAGGTATGTTCCCAAAGTTTTCCCATGTAGATATTGCCAAACGGCCAATTAGTTGGCAAATATAGTAACCTTTTGTTTTTTTACTCTCAGAAAATTGGATTGAAAAGGTTTTTAAGCCATTTTTGTTTGATGTTTCCATTTTCAATGTAAAGGGGTTTTCATTATGACCACGGACAGCGCGAAGTGTGTTTTAAGCTCTGATAAACGCCCTTCTTCGCGTGTATGTTTAATTGAATTGTTATAGGTAATGCGAGTCGTAATACAAAGAGTTTCGGAGGCCTCCGTTACCGTTGGCGGCGGGGTAGTTGGCTCCATTGCCAAGGGGATGCTAATCCTGGTTGGATTTGAGGACGCTGATGTTGATGGCGACATCGATTGGATGGTGAACAAGCTCTGCAACCTTCGAATATTTGATGATGCTGAAGATGTTATGAACCTTTCCATAATGGATATTGAAGGCGAGTTCCTCGTGGTTAGCCAGTTCACCCTGCACGCTAAAACAAGAAAAGGTAACAGACCCTCCTACATAAAAGCGGCCCACCCCGAGACAGCAATTCCCCTTTACCATCAATTTGTCGATAAGTTGAGGCGTCACTCACAGCTAACAGTTAGCGAGGGCATTTTTGGTGCGAAGATGCTAGTTGACATAAGAAATGATGGCCCTGTGACCATAATTATCGACACTAAAAATAAGGAGTAATGGATGTTTTAACGCTCAGAGAACTTCAGGCGCAGGTGGATAAATGGATTAAAACCAAAGGCGTTCGCTACTTTAGTGAGCTCACTAACCTCGGGGTTTTAATGGAGGAGGTGGGCGAGTTGGCTCGGGTAATTACTCGCACCTATGGCGACCAATCATTTAAGCCTGGAGAGAGTGCCGACACCATGGCCGAGGAGATGGCCGATATTCTGTTTGTGCTGGTGTGTTTAGCCAATCAAACAGGGGTAGATTTGCAACAGGCTATGGAAGAGGCTTTTCGTAAACGAAACACTCGCGATGCTAATCGCCATGTAAACAACCCCAAGTTAAAGTAATTAATCCGGCAAAGGTTTTTGCTAATATCTATATTATCTTTGCAAATCAACGAAAAATCATTGAATATGAATATGTCATTTGAAGAGAAGTTTAACATTGAGGTTGATGAAAGTGCCGTGAACAAGGCGCTCGTAGCTATTAAGGGTAAAGCCAACGATAGAGTTAACGATAAGGATCTGCTTAAACGATGCTTTAGCCTCATCGACCTAACCACGCTCAACTCTACCGATAGCGTAGAGCGTGGCGAACTTTTTGCCGAACGGGTAAACAATTTGGCCAAGCAGTACCCTAGTGTTCCCAACGTGGCAGCCATTTGTGTATACCCCAGCTTGGTTTCGGCGGTTAGAAATACGCTCTCGAACAATGGTGTTAAGATTGCCTCCGTGGCCGCTGGTTTTCCTGCATCCCAAACATTTATCGATATAAAACTCTCAGAGTGCCAAATGTGCCTCGAAATGGGTGCCGATGAGCTCGATGTGGTGATATCGCTAGGTTACTTTCTCGAGGGTGACTACTTTACTGTCTTCTCAGAGCTGCAGCAGATAAAAGAGGTTGCCGGCGATGCACAGGTTAAGGTTATACTCGAAACAGGTGCTATGCCCTCGCTCTCCGATATTCGTTTGGCATCGTTCCTCGCTATGGAGGCAGGAGCCGATTTTATTAAAACATCTACCGGCAAAATTGATGTGGCTGCAACCCCCGAGGCGCTTTACGTTATGTGCCAAGCCGCCAAGGATTACTACGATGAAACGGGACGAATGGTGGGAATAAAGCCCGCTGGAGGGATGACTACTGCCCCTGATGCCATCATGTTCTACTCAATTGTTGAGGAGATTCTTGGCGAGAAGTGGCTTAACAATAAGTGGCTACGTTTTGGCGCTAGCCGACTGGCCGATAATCTATTGTCTGATATTGTTGGCGAAAAGGTAGCGTACTTCTCTGCATCGGCCCCTGGAGCAAAATATTAAAAAAAAGCTGACAGCATCGCTAAACCCTGCCAAGGGCAGGTAAACTGTCAGCTTTTATTGTAAGTTGTATATGTATATCAAGCGAACCCTGTCAGTTCACCTGCCCTTGGTAGGACTATTCATCGCTGACGGGTTCGCTTAATGCGCCTCCAGCCAGTTATTACCCACGCCCACTTCAATCTCCAAAGGCACCGAAAGCTTGATGGCGTTCTCCATACAATCCTTAACAAGGGCCTTCATGGTTTCCAGCTCGGGTTTGTACACATCGAAGTTCAATTCATCGTGTACCTGAATAATCATCCGGCTTTTAAGGTCCTGTTCCAGAATTGCGTTGTGGATAGATATCATGGCCACCTTAATAATATCGGCAGCCGAACCCTGAATGGGCGCATTAATGGCGTTGCGCTCGGCCAATCCCCGCACGGTTTGGTTGTTCGAGTTGATGTCGGGCAGGTAACGCTTGCGGCCGAAAATGGTCTCCACGTATCCCTTCTTGCGAGCTTCCTCAATGCAGCTATCCATGTAGGTTTTTACACCTTTGTAGGTATCAAAATATCCATCGATAAGGTCTTTTGCCTCGGTGCGGCTAATGCCCAACCGTTGCGATAGCCCAAATGCCGATATGCCGTATATCATCCCAAAGTTGGCGGTTTTGGCTCGGCTACGCTGCTCGCGGGTAACCTCGGCTAGTGGTATTTTGAAGATTTTTGCTGCCGTGGCGGCGTGAATATCCTCGCCGCTTTGGAAAGCCTCTAGCATCGATGCGTCCTGGCTAACGTGCGCCATTAGGCGCAGCTCAATCTGCGAGTAGTCGGCCGAGAGGAATGTGAACTCATTGCCCGAGGGGATAAATGCCCTGCGGATTTCTCTTCCGCGCTCCTCGCGGATGGGGATATTCTGTAGGTTGGGATTGTTGGAGCTAAGCCTACCCGTTGAGGCAACCGCCTGGTTAAACGAGGCGTGAATTTTACCCGTTTTCTTATTGATAAGCGTGGGTAGCACCTCAACGTAGGTTGATAATAGCTTCTTGACCGAACGGAAGTCTAGTATTTTTTCCACTATGGGGTGCTTGTCGGCATACTTCATCAGCTCCTCCTCACTGGTGGAGAACTGCTTGGTTTTGGTACGCTTGGCATCGGGGGCAATCTTCAATCGTTCAAACAGCACCTCGCCAAGCTGTTTGGGCGATGATACATTGAGGTCGGGCACGCCAGCCATCTCCTTTATCTCTTGGTCGAGCAGTATAAGCTCCTTGTTGAGCTCAACGGCGTAATCGTTGAGTGCCTGCGTATTTATCGATACTCCCTCGTACTCCATCTGTGCCAGCACTTTAATCAACGGCTCTTCCAGCTTGTAGTAGAGCTCAGTTAGGTTCTCCTTTTCCAACCTTTCCCACAGTATTTTTTTGAGCTGCATGGCCAAATCGGCATCCTCGGCGGCGTACACTGCAATTTTTTGTGGGTCGATATTGCGCATGTTAAGCTGTCGGTTTCCCTTTTTACCTATCAGCTCCTCAATACCAATGGGCTTATAGCCCAAAAGGTTTTCCGACAGGATATTCAGGTTGTGCCGCATATCTGGTTCTAACAGGTAGTGTCCAAGCATGGTGTCGTTAAGCTTGCCACGTAGCTCAATGCCGTAGTACTTCAGCATGAGCAAATCGAACTTTATGTTCTGCCCCACCTTATCAATCTTATCATTCTCAAAAAGTGGCTTGAACCTTTGGAGAAGCGTTTTGGCCTTGGTGTCGTTGTTAGGAATTGGCACGTACCAAGCTGTTAATGCATCAATAGAAAACGATAGCCCCACAAGCTTCGAGGTGTGATGCTCAAGCCCCGTGGTTTCCGTATCGAAGCAGAACTCCTTAACCGCCATCAGCTGCTCAATTAGCGCATCAATATCCTTATCGGCATCAACCAGCTTGTAGCTGTGCTGCACATCGTTTATGGTTTTAAGCGATGGCTCGGTTGCGGGCACCGCAAAATCGTTATCGCCAAAAAGCGAGGTTTGCACTGGCTTGGGTTTCTCTTGCGGTTTGGTTTCGCCAAACACATCGCGCGAAAGGGTGCGGAACTCCAGCTCATCGAAAAGTCGCTTCAACTCCTCGGCGTTGGGTTGTACGCGTTGCAACTTCTCAAAGTCGATATCAACGGGAACATCTGTCTTGATTTCAACCAGTATTCTGGCCAAATCGAGCTGCTCTCTATTTTCAAGCAGCTTCTCGCGTTGCCCTTTCGATAGCTCATCGATGTTCTTGTAAATCTCCTCAATGGAACCGTACTGCGCAATTAGCTTGGCGGCGGTTTTCTCGCCAATTCCCGGCACACCCGGAATATTGTCGGATGTATCGCCCCAAAGCGCCAAAATATCCTTGAACTGCATTGGGTTCTTAATACCGTAACCTTTGCAGAAATCCTCTGCTGTAACCGTTTCAATGTCGGTACCGCTGCGTGAGGGTTTTACCATCACCACCTTGTCGGTAAGGAGCTGACCGTAATCCTTGTCGGGGGTCATCATCATCACATCAAAGCCAAGGGGCTCGGCCTGCTTGGCCAGAGTACCCACAATATCATCGGCCTCGTAGCCTTGCTTCTCGAGGATGGTGATATTCATGGCACGAATAATCTCCTTAATAACAGGAATGGCCGACCTAATATCCTCGGGTGTCTCCTGGCGGTTGGCCTTGTACTCGGGGTACAACTCAGTGCGGAACGTTTTGCCCGAGATGTCGAAAGCCACGGCAACATGTGTGGGGTCGAATCGTTTTAGCGCATCGAGCAGCGATTTGGTAAAACCATAGATTGCCGAGGTGTTTTGACCCTTGCTGGTTTTTATGGGCCGGCTAATAAAGGCAAAGTAGGCGCGGTATATCAGGGCGTAGGCATCGAGAACTAGTAAGGTTTTTGCAGACATATTATGAGGCGTTTTGTGCCTGCCAAGGGCAGGTAAATTTAGCGTTTAAAGCTCTGCACCTGCCCTGCCTTATTTAGGCAAACTACCATCAGACAGGTGTTACGTGAGGAGTTGACCTGTTTTAGTTTAATTGTTTACTTACAAAAGTACGAAGATTTATTGGGTTGTATACGATAGAGCAGGTAAAAGAGATGATGTTTGATGTAGGGAATAATATGCGCTAGCCCTCGTTCGGCTCAGGTTTACCTACCGAAGGATGGTTGCACCTGAGTTGGTCTATCACCAGCAGGCTGTACCAGCAACCGTTGCTTGCAAAGGCAAAAAGAGTTAACTTCGTATATTAAGCACAACTTGTCCCGCAAATAGCGGGAGCCTACTAAGATATATTCGGCTGAGGAGCAGCCTCGGGCGAACGGGAGTTGTGCAGCAGCGAGTGGAATGGCATTTTCAGTATTTTAACAATATCATATTAACCAACAGTAATCTGACTTATAATGGACACCCACATTCTTATCGTTTCCGTTTTGCTAGTGGCCTTAGGTTTTTTGGTAAAGGCCTTCCCTATGCTTATTGCCGGTTACAACACCATGAGCCCCAAGGAGCGTGCTCAGGTCGATATTAAGGGATTGTCGAGCCTAATACGAAATGTCTTTATAATAATGGGATTATCCATTTTGCTTGGCACGTATCTATTCGAGTGGTTGGGTCTGTCGATGGTGGCCAATGCAATATATCCTCTTACCATTTTTGGTGGGGTTATAATTACAGTGCTTATAGCACAACGGTATAATCATAATCACTCTACCACAAAGCTAACAGGAACTAGGATTGCACGTTGGGTTGTATCGGGTATTATGGCTGTAATTATTGCAGTGATTATTGTGCTGGGAGTTTTGCCCCACAAGGCGAACATTAATTCTCACTATATGGAGATAAAGGGGATGTATGGTGTTAAGCTTTACTATGAAGGGATGCAAGCTGTGGAGCTAGCTAATGATTTACCTACGATTACCAAGCGTACCAACGGGTTTAGCATAGGTGCCATAAATAAGGGTCATTTTAAACTCGATGGGGTTGGTGAGTGCCGCCTATATCTTAGGTCGTTAGATCCGCCTTTTATACAGATTACCGACTATATGAACGGTAAGGTTTTTCTTAACTTTAAGAATAGTGACGAAACTACTCGTATTTACTACCAGCTAACCGAAGCCCTAAAAAAACAAAACCGCCCCTAGGGGTGGTTTTTGTGTTTTTAAAAGATTTATGCATTTACTTCATTTTCCCCTCAAAGTCTTTAACCGCTGCTTGCAGGTCGGTTTTTAGCTCGCTAAAAACATCTTTTACTGTCGATATTTTGTCGGCCAAGTATGCATTGGTGCCAGCAAAAGCATAACCACTTTTCATATTTCCTTTGTAGGCGTTGTATAGTGCAGTTATTATACAGTAAGGGCTGCTCGACACATCACAGGTTCTAATGCAATGGAAAGGGCATTTTATTGGGCGCTTTAGGCCATCGCGCACTTTGTCAATAAAACTATTCCTTACAGCACGGCCGGGCATCCCAACAGGGCTTTGTATAATTTCAATATCACTGGCTGTGGCATTAACGTAGGCCATCTTAAATTTTTCCGATGCATCGCACTCCTGGGTGGTAACAAACCGGGTTCCCAGCTGCACGCCACGAGCACCCTTTTGCATAATGTTGAAGATATCCTGACCGTTGTATATTCCACCGGCTGCAATAACCGATATCTCCTGTCCGTAGGCTTGCTCAAACACGCTCACCTCGCGCACAACGTCGGTTACCAATTCCTCAAGCGAGAAATGGCTATCCTCTATCTGGTTGTTTTTAAATCCTAAGTGACCTCCAGCCTTTGGCCCTTCAACCACAATGGCATCGGGAAGGTAGTTGTATAGCGATTTCCACTTTTCGCAGATAATCTTGGCTGCCCTACCCGATGATACGATGGGTACCAACTTGGTGATGCTATCGGCCTGTAAAAACTTAGGAAGATCGAGCGGTAGGCCCGCGCCCGAGAATATGATATCGGCTTTTTCCGAAATTGCTGTCTTAACCAAATCGGCAAAGTTCGACATGGCCACCATGATGTTTACCCCAATAATCCCTTTTGTTTTTTCCTTGGCAAGTCGAATTTCTGTTTTTAGCCCTTCGATATTGGCCTGAATAAAATCGAGCGCTGGGTTTCTATGAACAAGGCTTAGCCCAGCTGCTGAAATAACACCTACACCGCCCTCGTTGGCTACCGCCGCTGCAAGACCCGATAGGGATATTCCTACACCCATTCCACCCTGAATAATCGGCACGGGAATGGTTATGCCGCCAATTTTTAGCTCTCTCATTTAAATTGTGTGTAAATTGTAATGGCGCAAAATTAGATAAACATTTGTTTAAATAAATGTTTTTTGTCACAATTAAGGTTAACGCAACGAAAATAATTTAATAGCCATGTGGTTACATTTTACTATATTTGTATGTAACCAATTACTGTTCAGCCCGATGATTAACCGTGTATGCTATGAGCGCAGACGAAAATAAGATTTACAGGGTATGCCCCGAATGTGGTGATAGAATAATTGGGCGTTCCGATAAGAAGTTCTGTTCGGATCAATGCCGCAACACCTACAACAACAAGCTGAATAGCGATGCAACCAATACGGTTCGCAATATCAACAACATTCTTCGGAAGAATAGGCGGGTGCTTGAGAGCCTTAACAAGCAGTCGGGGAAAACAATGGTAACCCGCGAAACCATGCTAACAAATGGTTTTAACTTTACTTACCATACGCATACCTACACAACCCAAAAAGGATTTACCTACTTCTTTTGCTACGAGCAGGGCTATCTGTTTCTAGAGGATAAAAACCTGTATTTGCTGGTCGCTAGCAAGGATAGGGAGACCTAATCCAACTCTTGGAATCCAGCAATATCGGTTACCCGCATTGGCCGACCATTACGAACACCTACACCTGTTACCTTCGCCTTCACCACGGGCTTCATATCGGGCAGTCGTACTATCTCCTGATCAAATATTACCCTTAAGGGCCCCTCTTTGCGCATCGAGGAGGTAATTTGAAATCTATCGCCGCTGGTGAGCGACTGCTTGTAGTCAATCTCAATGCGATGAACAACCAGGTCGATGCCCTCGGTGTGTAGCTTGGCAAAATCGATATTGCGCTCAAGTAGGTATGTGTGGCGTGCGTGCTCAAGGTAGTTGAGGTAAACTGCATTGTTCACTATGCCCTGCAAGTCGCATTCGTAATCGCGTACGGTTAGCTCTATTTGGTGTTTTGGGATCATTTTGATTGGATTGATTGGTTGATTGGTTGATTGGTTGATTGGTTGATTGGTTGATTGGATTGATTGGCTGAGACCTGCCCTAGCTGACGTTTTGGGAAGGTATGATTGGATGATTGGATGATTGGATGATTGGATGATTGGATGATTGGATGATTGGATGATTGGATGATTGGATGATTGCTTGCCTCGTAAGAACGGCGTTTTTTGTCGTGATGACGAGGGATGAAAGGAGGTGTGGGTTGACACTTTCCTCCATCCTCTGTCTCCTGTCTCCGGTCTTCTAACTTCTACATTCAACATTTATCACTTTACATTTTACATTCCCTACCCGCTCCTATATCGTTTAAATATAATATTATAAGCAGCCACAAATAGGTACTTGATGTCGGTCCAAAGCGGATGCTTTGCATAGGCATCGAGGTATTTGTGCTCCGAGGCCATTATCTCATCGAGGGTTTTGGGGTTATCAACATAGAAAGGGGGAACCAGACCGGGTCGATACCTAACCCTTTTCTCCTGCAGATCCTTTGTGTAAAGGCTAAAGTAGTGGCGGCTAAGTGGACGCACCCCCACAATCTTTAAATCGCCTCTAAACAGGTTAATTAGCGAGGGTAGCTCATCAATCCATAACCTTCGCATTATTCTACCAACCGTTGATATTCTAAAATCGTCCTTAAATTTTCCACCATCCTGTAGGTTGTGCTTTTGGTAAACATATTCCTGCAGATACTCGGCGTAGGGGTGCATGGTGCGCATCTTGTAAATCTTAATCTCCTTACCATTTTTACCGACCCTTCGGAGCTTAATTAATGGCCCATAGGTTGCCTCCATATCGTAGGCCGGCGACTTTACCTTACGGCATATTACGTATAGGTGGTTTCCTACAAACTCTTCGTTTAGCACTTCAAATCCGCAGGAGTATAATCTTCCCAAAAGTTCGGCTCTCGATAGTACCCGATTTTCGCCGCGGGTAAGAAAAAAGTATATCCCCTTGGTAAGGTTAAACTTGGGCATTACCCTTTTGATGATGTAATCGAAGGTGTAGTATATATAGTTGAGCACTGGGGGATACTTCCTTAGAATTCTTCGCTTGCGAAGATCCTTGGTCTCGGCCATACACACATAAAGTCCTCCTTTGGGAAGCTTATCGTTAACCGACTCAAAGAACTTGTTAATCCAGCGAATATCGTTTACCCGCTTAAGGTTTACAATGGTATTGAAAAAGTGCGAGGGTTGATTATCAATGTTAAACCTTGTGGTTGTTGAAACAATAAGGGTCGATTCCACATTTAGGTTAATGGCTCTGCTAATGTATGCGTACACATCTAGGCCCAGCTCATTAACAATGGTACGACGGATGGCTTTTTTCCTCTCAAAATCAACCTTAGCACCTGTCTCTTCAAGTTGAGGAATTACTGGGGGCGAGGAACGCAGCCTTATGGTGGGCAAGGGCATTTCTTTAATCTCGTGGCTTTGCTTTACAAGGAACCAAACCCCGTATGTTATCATCTCAAGCACGGTGGCAAATGCAATGGTGCCAAAAACAATTATTCTCGAGAAGGAGTAGCTGTAGAAAAAAAACATGATGGTGGTAACAATTGCCAGGGTTACCAGGTTGCTTATAACGATACGCTTGAGCACTGGGCCAAACTCTTTTCCTGTAAGCACAAACTTACCAATCACAATCGATGAGATGCTCCATGAAATTATGAAAACGATAAGCGGAACGGGGTAGTGATCAATATAGTACTCAAGGGTGTTGGGCTTGAACGAAATGCTCAAACAGAATCCAGTAAAGAAGAGTATCAGATCAAGTAGCAGCAGTAGAAATCGTTTGAGCATTATTGGTTAGGTTAATTTACCTACGCTAAGTTAAGGGTTTGAGCTGGAAGAGCAAAATTTGGGCTAAAGTAAAATTTAAGGTGCTGGAATTATTATCCTATAATAATAATCTATAATTTGGCAGTAAATATTACAAAACAGTTTATGGATCAAGAAGCATTGTTCAAGCAAATGGCCATGATAT
>JAVERU010000213.1:0-3142 GCA_034006965.1 Tenuifilaceae bacterium | reverse complement strand
GTAATGGGCTCAATGTGTTAGGCAAGAGCGTTACAGCAACGCTTTTAACATTAACAACTTTTATTAATCAGGCTTGTAGATAAGTTTTTTAAAAAATAAATTGGCCCCGTAGTTCAGCTGAATAGAACGTCAGATTCCGGTTCTGAAGGTCACAGGTTTGAATCCTGTCGGGGTCACAACATGTAAAAAGACCAGCTAGTAAGCTGGTCTTTTGCGTAGTAGGGGGCGGAAAAAAAACCTTACTCTTTGTATTCAACAAACTCGAACGGAATCTTAATGTTTTCGGAGAAGTCGCTTCCTGCATACTTCATATCGATGTCGTCGTCGGGGTAGTGCCAAATAACCTTCACCCTGCTTAGCTTGTTGTGAATAACCTCGAACCGCTTGAGGATTTGGAAGATTATTTTTGAACTAGGGGTGTTGTAGTATATCATCCTGAATATGAGGGTTGTCTCCTCGCAAGGGTTTTCGATGTAGTTGGTTATCCAGTCGATTATGGGTTCAAAAAACCCCTTGGCATCCTCGGGTAATGAATTGCCCGAGAAGGTTAATTGCCCAGTTTTACCATCAAGCTGTATTTCAGGGTACTGGCTAGTTCCTTTTATCGATAAAACATCCATGGCTCGTTATTCTTAAGTTAATCAATATAAAGATACAAAATTATATCAATTGTGATTTAAAATGGCAATTTTGTTTGTAAAAATGAAATGAAGCTAAAAGCACCCTTACAATCAACTATTTGGCTAATGGGCAGGGAGTCTTATATGCATTTCACATCTTTGGCAGTCGAAATGCAATGGGTAGCTTCGGGTGCTATCCTGTAGGAATAATTTTCGCCTGTCCTTTTGCCCTTTCCCGTCGCATAGGTTCATTTCGTATAGCAGACAATACTTGGTGGTCATTAAGGTATTTCCTCTGGGCGATTTGATCAGCTCAAACCCCTCATCTATGCTGCTTACATTATGCCGTTTATAAAATTTTTCTGATAGCGAATTTGTAACGTTTGCTTTATAATCCAACTTTTTCTTAAAGTAGGGTATGCTATTGGGAACTATTTTGTTGCTGCTAATTTTATGCCTAGCAATCCTGTTCCTGCCATGTAGATCGAGCAAATCTCTTCGGAAACCATTGATTGCTCCCACCGGTATGTAAGGGATGAACGACGGTGTTTTGCTAAATGCTATGCTGTTGATCCGATACGGGGAGTTTCCTGTTTTGAGCAGCTGCCGTTGTAATGTGTCGAGCATCTGCTCGCCATTTTTTGCTGGTTCAACACCAATGCTAAACTGTTGAATGGTAATGATGCCATCCTCGTCGGTTAGCTGCAGGGTCACCCTTTCTTCGTCTACTCCAACCATCAGTTCACAGTCAACCCTACGATCAGCGGAGTTGTTTTGCATTAGCTGTTGAGCAAATTGGTGATCGTAGTTGCGGTAAATAGCGGCACCAATATGAACACCAATGGCCTGATTGGGGATTACCTTCTCGCCGTCAACACCGTTTACCTTAAATCCAACGAGAGCGTTATTCTTGTTGATGAAGCATAGGCCATCGTTGTTGTGAATTGGTTCATCCGACTCAATAGCAATGTATTCCCTGAAAACGGCCTTTACCTCACCAATCATTTTCCCCATTGATTTTGGGGTATCAAACGATGCCATCGCTTCAGCTCGTCCGTGAGAAAAGTAGGTGGTGTACCCCCGGTTAAAGGTTTTGTTGGGGTCGGGGGTAAAAAGGTATGTACATCTCCCCGATGATGATTTTTTAAGATTTGGCCTCTGCTCTAGCACATCATCAATAATCCTACGGTAGTGGGCAGTTATATTTTTTACGTAGCCAATGTCCTTTAATCGCCCTTCAACCTTAAGCGATGAAATCCCGGCATCAATTAAGTTGGCTATGTTTTGCGTTTGGTTAAAATCTTTTAGCGAAAGCAGATGTTTGCCATGTACCAAAACCTTACCTTTTTCATCTACTAGGTCATATTTTAAGCGGCATGACTGAGCACACTCGCCCCTGTTAGCACTTCGACCAGTGGTTGCATAGCTCATATAGCATTGCCCGCTGTAGCTTACGCATAGCGCCCCATGGATAAATGCTTCAAGTTCTACGCTGGTGGAATTGTTTATCCTGCTAATTTGTTCAACCGAGAGTTCGCGGGCTAGAATTACCCTTTGTATGCCAATATCTTGTAAAAACTTTATCTTCTCAACAGTAACGTTGTTTGTTTGGGTGCTGGCGTGCAGGGGTATGGGTGGAAGGTCCATCTCTAAAATTCCCATATCTTGAATAATTATGGCATCGGCTCCCATCTGGTAGAGCTGCTGAATAAGGCGTTGTACCTTTTCCAACTCATTATCGTAAAGAATGGTGTTCAGCGTGATGTATACTCTAGCGTGGTACAGATGAGCAAATGCAATGAGTTTTTCAATGTCAGCCAGCGAGTTGCCAGCGGCCTCACGAGCACCAAAACTAGTGAACCCAATGTATACTGCATCGGCACCGTGTTTTATAGCCGCTATACCCGTTTCATTATCTTTAGCGGGACATAAAAGTTCTATTTGTTTGTAATTTGGCATATAATAAATACGTAAAAAAACCTATTGGAGAATAACTCGATGTACATACTTTTAAACCCAAATTCAAGTAATGAATGCAACTTTTTGAGAGGATGATATAGATATTTTTTCAGAGAAGAGAGGGGAAAAAATTCCCGCTCTCCTCTGCTGAATGGATATATGCTCTATATTAGGTCCTCCGTCAAAAAGTTGTAATATGAGCCATTTAACCAAGGAACAAAGATACACCATTGAGGTGTTACTATCAAGAGGGGAGTCGAAGGCATGTATAGCCAAGACCATCGGCAGGAGCAAGTCCGTTGTCTCAAGGGCGATTGGGCGTAACCGCGACAAGCGCAGCGGGCAGTACAGGGCTGACCTAGCCCAGCGCAAGTACGAGCAGCACAAGGAGTGCATACCGAAGCGGGAGCGGCTCACGGCCTCAGTTCAGGCCACCGTTGACCGGCTTCTGGAGGAGGATTATAGCCCGGAGCAGGTCGTCGGGCACTGTAGGGTTGAAGGGGTAGAGTGCGTCTCCCACGAGCGGATATACCAGTACGTTTGGGCCGACAAGAAGGGGGGCG
>JAVERU010000045.1:0-21063 GCA_034006965.1 Tenuifilaceae bacterium | reverse complement strand
GAATTAACGTGTGTTAAATACTGTTAACCCTTAGCCGAAAGGTGTTCCAAAGTATTTACATTTGTGTTCATGAGACGTAGCGCTATATGGATATTGGCCAGCCTTATCATGCTGGCAACTATTGGTTTGATTATGGTTCAAACCCAATGGGTAAAGATTGCCATTGAGGTTAAAGATGAGCAGTTTTGGCAAACGGCCAAGCTCGCACTCGATAAAATTAGCAACGAGGTAGAAAGGCAAGAAACCATTGTACAGGTTATTGATGAGATAAACCCTTATGCAACTGCAGGTTCCTCGTCATCGCCTAGGCTAACCTACCACTACAGCGCGTTCAATCGTACCCGCAGCGGAATCCGGACTCAGGAAAAAAACCAACAGGCATTCACAATCCAACAGCTCGATACGCTCCGCATCCCCTCCGTTGCAAGCATTGCTGGAACCGATTCGTTGCAGATTGTCAGAATAGATAAAAACCTCTGGGACATTAAGCCGGTGAGACAATCGCTTAAAAGCAACGACATCTCATTCAACATATCTCTAGATGAGAAGTTGATTAACAAAACGGTATTTGTTGAGAATATCGTAGATAAGATGATTCGAATTGAGCTACCCATCGAGGAACGTATCCCGCACGAGGTGCTTGACACGATTATTCGAAACGAGTTTATCAAGCTGGGCATAAAAGCAAAATACGAGTACAAATTGGCCTCGGAAAACGATAGCACTATTTACAAATCGGCAAACTACTCAAGTACTGCTCCTCATCAGCTGAAAAAAAATATCTTCCCCAACGATTTTTTCTCAAAAAAATACTATCTATCGGTTCATTTTCCGAATCAAAAATCTTATGTGCTCAGCTCTCTAGGCACCATGACTTTCACCACGTTTTTGCTCACAATCATTATCATCCTCAGCTTTACCCTAACCATTGCCATCATTTTTAAGCAGAAGAGGCTATCAGAAATTAAAAGCGACTTTGTGAGCAATATGACCCACGAGCTTAAAACGCCGATCTCAACCATATCGTTGGCGGCTCAGATGTTGAAGGACGAGACCATCCCCGAAGAGAACAAACGAACGGGGTACCTTGGTGGAGTTATTTCCGAAGAGAGTAAGCGATTAGGGCTACAGGTTGAGAAAGTGCTGCAGATGGCAATCTTTGAGAAAACAAAGCTAAAGCTAAAGATAAAACCCATTAATCTACATGACATCATCAACAAGGTGAGCCAATCATTCGAGATACAGCTTAACAATGTTGATGGCAATATGGTGTCTGCGCTCAATGCAACCAACCCATTGGTTCTTGGGGATGAGATTCACATCACCAATGTGGTGAACAACCTGCTCGACAACGCCGTTAAGTATCGTAACGGCAACCCGCAGATCACCATATCCACAAAGGACGCAGCAAAAGGGTTAGTATTCATGGTGGAGGATAACGGCATTGGCATAAGCAGGGAGAATCAGCGGAGAATTTTCGACCAGTTTTACCGTGTGCCCACGGGAAACATCCACAATGTTAAAGGCTTTGGCCTTGGGCTGTGCTACGTAAAAAAGATTTTGGAGGAGCACGGAGGGAAGATTTGGGTTGAAAGTAGCCCAGGGAAAGGAAGTACATTTAGCTGCTACTTACCGTGGGGTGGACCAAACGATAAAAACTCAATTAATTAATACAAATACAACTATGGAAAAGGCAAAAGTTAGGATTCTACTAGCAGAGGATGATGAGAACTTGGGACTCCTGCTCAAGGAGTACCTTCAGGCCAAGGGATACGAAACAGACCTATACAAAGATGGAGAAAAAGCATACAAGGGGTTTAACAACAACCATTACGATATTTGCATACTAGATGTGATGATGCCCATAAAGGATGGCTTTACCTTGGCGAAAGAGATCAGAACCATCAACAGCAACATGCCCATCCTATTTCTAACAGCTAAATCGATGAAGGAAGATGTGCTGGAAGGTTTTACGCTAGGCGCCGATGATTACATGACCAAGCCCTTTAGCATTGAGGAGCTTCTGCTGCGCATTGAGGCGATCCTGAGGCGATCCCGAAACGATCTCTCCTCATCGGAGCAGGAGGTTTTCCAGATAGGCAACTACGAGTTTGATGTTACCAAGCAAACCCTTACCCTTGGCGACAACTCAAAGCGTCTTACAACCAAGGAAAGTGAACTACTTAGGTACCTTTGCCTTAATAAGAATTCGGTGCTCGACCGCAATTTTGCTCTCAAAACCATTTGGATTGACGACAGCTATTTTAATGCGCGGAGCATGGATGTATACATCACCAAGCTTAGGAAATACCTTAGCATGGATCCAACCGTTGAGATAATTAACGTAAGGGGTAAAGGGTTTAAGCTCATATCGAACTCATAACCAAAACGGTACAATACGATAAACGCATAAGGTTTTCATATTAAACCTTATGCGTTTTTGCTAATCAAGCTGCCAGCCAATTATTTTTGAAAAAAATAACCATTTTGCTTCTTTTTCGTTAACTTTGTTGCTAGTAGATGTAGTAGTACTCATTGCTATTTCGTTTTTTTGTGCTATCATTGGGAGTTGAAATTGCATTGAAAAGATTTGAATATGGAAAAGATTGTAATTGAGCCCACAAACGAAACGCCCAAAGTTGTTCTGGATAAAGATAATAGCATCTTTGAGTTTTCAGGGAATTCGTTACCTGAGGATGTGTCAACTTTTTTCTTCCCCATACTTTCATGGTTCGACGAATACGCCAAAGCACCCAACCCAACAACCCAGGTTAAGTTTAACTTTGAGTATTACAACACATCATCATCCAAGATGATACTTAAGCTACTCGAAAAATTCAGGGATATTCATCGTAGTGGTTTCGATGTTGAGGTTCACTGGCACTACCTTGAGGACGATGAGGATATGATAGAGGCGGGAGAAGACTACTCGGAGAACATCAAGGTGCCATTCAAGTTCATTGCGCATTCAAGATGACCTGTTCCATTAATAAGTAACTATACCAAACCCAATGGCACTAAACCTACGCCTTGCAACGCTAAACCTATTTGGTCGGTTCCCCAAAACCGAAGAATTCGAAAAGAGGGAGTCGGCTCTTCGTGAAGAGTACGACGAGCTACTTCGCTTTGCCGAGTCTGACGAGTATAAAAACTACCTCGCCCTAAAGGATTTTGTTGAATCGGGTGAGCCCCAAAAAGTAAAACATGAGCTAACTCTTTTAAAGTATAACACCTCCGAAGAGCAAAAGCGCGAAGCCGAGCTAAAAGACCTCAAGAAGAACAAGGCAGTAAAAAACTACCTTAAGGTCAAAAATTCCGATACCCCTGAGTTTATCAGCTCCATTGAGCAATCGGGTAAACCTGCTCGCTACGAGGAGCTGAGGCAACTGGTTAACTCGGCAGTGTACAAGAGCCAACAGAAAGAGCATAAGAAGAACAACTCCGATGAGTACAAGAAGGAGTTGGAATTCAAAATACTCCTTAAGGACTCTGAGCTCAAAAAGTACTTCAAGCTAAAGAGTTGGAAGCCTTTCCAAGACTATCAGCAGCTGGAGGGGTCTGATACCATAAAAAAATATTACGAGCTTGAGGAGCACATAGCCTCCAACGAATTTACTGAGCGTAAAAAGTACCTGCTGTCAAAAAACAAGTTTGAGCAAACCGAAGCGTACCAGAAGCAGGTGGAGTATCAGAACCTCGAAAGGTCGCAAAAGATTACTTGGTTCCACAAAAACCAAAATTCTAAAAAATTTGATGACATCAAAAGGTGGAAACTCACCTTTGCCGATGAGTTTAACGATAAGAAGCTAGATACAGGGAAATGGCTAACCCGTTACTTCTGGGGCGAAGCACTTGCCCAAAGAAGCTACTCGCTGGCTGGTGATAAGCACGCCTATACCGAGGGTAACAATGTTGAAATCAGCAATAGCACCCTAAAGATTGTAACCAAACAGGAAAGGGCCGATGGCCTATCATGGGACAAGCGCTTTGGCTTTGTTCCCAAAACATTCGACTACACTTCGGGTATCATCAACACTGGACAGTCATTTCGACAGCTGTACGGAAAGTTTGAAGCCAAAGTAAAATTCACCATGGCTCCCAACCTATTCCACGCCTTCTGGCTTGTGGGCGACTCGATGCTCCCCCATATTGATATCTTCAGACAAAACGGAGCCAAAAAACCCAGTGTTCAAGGTTCCTTATTTTGGCAAAACGACAAGGGTAAGGTGAGCAGCTTTAAAGCACCGCTAAGCGGCTTTAATTTTACCAATGGTTACTATATTATGAGTGTTGAGTGGGCTCCAGGCAAGCTAACCTGGAAGATTAACGGGGTAACCTACGCCGAAACCACTACAAACATTCCTAGCGCTCCGGCATATCTTGTGTTTTCGTCGGGTATCAACGGAGAACTTGCCGACCCTCACCTGCCAGCTGAAATGCGTATCGACTGGGTAAGGTGCTGGCAAAACACTGAGCTATAAATTATTCGTAAAGCATAGTAAGATACAACAAGGGGCACAGCTGTGCCCCTTGTTGTATCTTGGTATATACAAAATCTTTGTTAGTCCATCTTAAGCACTGCAAGAAAAGCTTGCTGTGGTACTTCCACATTACCCACCTGACGCATCCGCTTTTTCCCCTTCTTCTGCTTCTCGAGGAGCTTACGCTTACGCGAAATATCGCCCCCATAACACTTGGCAGTAACATCCTTACGCAAGGCCTTAATGGTTTCGCGCGCTATTACCTTGGTGCCAATGGCGGCCTGCACAGCAATGTCGAACTGCTGGCGAGGAATAAGCTCCTTTAGCTTCTCACACATCCTGCGCCCAAAGGAATAGGCGTAGTCGCGGTGTATAAGGGTCGACAGAGCATCTACCATCTCGCCGTTAAGGAGCACATCCAACCGAACCAGGCTGGCCTCCTGGTATCCCTCCATGTGGTAGTCGAGCGATGCGTAGCCTCTGGAAAGCGACTTAAGCTTGTCGTAAAAATCGAACACAATCTCCGAAAGGGGCATCAAAAAGGTTAGCTCAATCCTATTGGTAGTTAAAAAAACCTGATTTTTTAACTCCCCGCGCTTGTCGATACAAAGCTTCATAACGGCGCCTAATGACTCGCTATTAGTAATAATCTGTGCCTTTATGGTGGGCTCTTCAATTCTATCGATTAGGTTAGGCGCAGGCAACCCGCTAGGGTTATGGATTTCAACAACATCTCCTTTGGTGGTGTACACGTTGTACGATACGTTTGGTACTGTGGTAATAACATCCATATCGAACTCGCGATATAGGCGCTCCTGCACAATCTCCATATGGAGCAGGCCGAGAAACCCACATCGGAACCCAAAGCCAAGCGCCAGCGAGCTTTCTGGCTCATAGGTAAGCGAAGCGTCGTTGAGCTTCAGCTTATCGAGCGAAGCGCGAAGGTCCTCGTAGTCATCGGCCTCAACCGGATATAAACCTGCAAACACCATGGGCTTAACGTCCTCGAACCCTGATATTCCTTTGGTGCAGGGTCTGTTCACATGGGTTATGGTGTCACCAACCTTAACTTCGGACGAGTTCTTTATTCCAGAGATAATGTATCCAACATCGCCAGCACTTACAGAATCCTTGGGCACCATCTTCAGCTTCAAAACCCCAACCTCATCGGCATCGTACTGCTGGTTTGTGTTGAAAAACTTTACCCTTTCACCCTTGCGGAGGGTGCCATTAAACACCTTGAAGTAGGCAATAATACCCCTGAAGGGGTTGAATACCGAGTCGAATATAAGCGCTTGCAATGGTTCATCGGGATCGCCTTTTGGCGGTGGCACTCTTTTAACAATGGCTTTGAGAACCTCCTCGACCCCCATCCCTGTTTTGGCACTCGTAGCAAGTATATCTTCCCTTTCGCAGCCAATAAGCTCCACAATCTGATCCTTCACATCCTCAACCATAGCGGCATCCATGTCTATCTTATTTACCACTGGGATAATCTCCAGGTCGTTCCCTATGGCAAGGTAAAGGTTTGATATGGTTTGAGCCTGAATACCCTGGGTGGCATCAACAATAAGCAATGCTCCTTCGCATGATGCAATGGCACGAGAAACTTCGTACGAAAAATCGACGTGACCAGGGGTATCAATAAGGTTAAGCTTATACTTTTGCCCATCCTCCTCATATTCCATCTGTATGGCGTGGCTTTTAATGGTAATTCCCTTCTCCCGCTCCAAGTCCATGCTGTCGAGCACCTGCTCCTGCGATTCCTTTTCGGAAAGGGTGTGTGTAAACTCGAGCAGCCTGTCGGCCAGGGTACTCTTACCATGGTCGATGTGGGCAATAATGCAAAAGTTCCTGATGTTATTCATGTTGTTCGCCATTTGGTGCGCAAAGATATTTAAAATTGAGTAAATTGGGAATAGGTTGCAATAAAACGCCGTGCGCAAAAAAGGAGGGCTGAGCCCTCCTTAATGCTATTGGTATTGCGGTATGGGTTACAGCTTTCTTTTCACCTCTACCTCTTGGAACGATTCAATGCTATCGCCCACTTTAATATCGTTAAAGTTGTTGATGTTTAATCCACATTCGAAACCGTTGCTCACCTCCTTGGCATCGTCCTTAAAGCGCTTGAGGGACCCCAAGTCGCCAGTGAAAACCACAATACCATTGCGTATTAGGCGGCACTTGGCATTACGTAGAATTTTGCCCTCGCGTACAATACATCCGGCAACAGTGCCCACTTTGGTAATCTTGAATGTTTCAAGCACCTCGGCGGTGCCTAGAATTTCCTCCTTTATCTCTGGCGAAAGCATACCCTCCATGGCGGCCTTAACCTCATTAATGGCATCGTAAATAATGGAGTACATCCGGATATCGATCTCCTCCTTCTCGGCCAATCTGCGGGCACTCAACGAGGGCCGTACCTGGAAACCGATTACAATTGCATTGGATGCTGCAGCAAGCAGGATATCGGACTCGGAAATTTGGCCTACGGCCTTATGGATAACGTTAACCTGTATTTGTTCTGTTGATAGCTTGATAAGCGAGTCGGATAGCGCCTCGATAGATCCATCCACGTCGCCCTTAAGCACGATGTTTAGCTCCTGGAAGTTTCCAATGGCAATCCTTCGGCCAATCTCATCGAGCGTGATATGCTTCTGAGCCCTTAGCCCCTGCATACGCTGTAGCTGCTCGCGTTTGTTGGCAATGTCCTTGGCCTCCTTGTCGGAGTCCATAATGTTGAAGTAATCGCCCGCAAGTGGCGCACCATTCAATCCAATTACCTGAACTGGAGTTGATGGCCCAGCCTCGGTTATGCGTTTGCCCCTCTCGTTGAACATCGCCTTAACGTGCCCGAAGTGTGTTCCGGCGAGCATTATATCGCCTTGGTGTAGTGTTCCGGCTTGAACCAAAACAGTGGCGGTATACCCCCTACCCTTATCTAATGACGACTCTATAATGGTACCAACCGCCTTTTTATTAGGATTAGCTTTTAGGTCGAGTAGTTCGGCTTCAAGAAGGACCTTATCTAATAGCTTATCGATGTTTAATCCCTCTTTGGCTGATATGTCCTGACTCTGGTACTTACCACCCCACTCCTCAACTAGGTAGTTCATGTTGGCCAACGACTCCTTAATCTTCTCAGGGTTAGCGTTGGGTTTATCTATTTTGTTGATAGCAAATACAATGGGAACTCCAGCTGCACTGGCATGGTTGATGGCCTCAATGGTTTGGGGCATCACGTTGTCATCGGCAGATACCACAATGATAGCCACATCGGTAATTTTGGCACCACGAGCGCGCATAGCGGTAAAGGCTTCGTGGCCTGGGGTATCGAGGAAGGTTATCTGCTTACCACCTTCTATCTCCACCGAGTAAGCACCAATATGCTGGGTAATACCACCGGCCTCACCAGCAATCACATTGGCACTACGTATAAAGTCGAGCAATGAGGTTTTTCCGTGGTCAACGTGACCCATAACGGTAACAATAGGAGCGCGCGGTTTAAGGTCTTCGGGCTTGTCCTCCTCACTGCCAATGGCCTCCTGCAGATCGACACTAACAAACTCCACCTCGTAGCCAAACTCATCAGCCACTAGGGCCATGGTTTCAGCATCGAGCCTTTGGTTGATTGATACCATAAGGCCTAGGTTCATACAAACCTCAATAACCTCGGTAGGCGACACATCCATCATGTTAGCCAGCTCGTTAGCCGAAACAAATTCGGTAACCTTGAGAATGTTCTTCTCTCTAATCTCCCTTTCGAGCTCCTCCTGCTGACGGGCGCTAACCATATCGCGCTTCTCGCGCCGGTATTTGGAACCTTTCGATTTTGTTCCCTTGCTGGTAAGGCGTGCCAGGGTTTCCTTAATTTGCTTTTGCACATCCTCCTCGCTAACCTCTTGACGAAGCTGCTTCTTCTTCTTTTTCTTGATGTTGAGCCCAGCCCCCGTTGATGCAGTGCCCTGCTTACTTGGAGCAGTACCCGTAGGTTTATTGTTGGACTCAACGGCAACCTTTTGGTTATCCTTCCTAATCCTTTTGCGGCGTTTCTTCTTGGCCTTGGCTTTATCGTCGGCAGCATTCGCTCCATTGGCTGGTTTCTTTTTTGGCTCCATGTTGGCCAAATCGATTCTACCGACTACCGTTGGCCCCGAAAGCTTTTCAACCTCTGAACGATAAAATACCACCTCGGATTTTCCCTTCGGATCCTTTTGAGCAGTCGGCGCCTCATCGGCTGGTTTGCCCTGAGCGACGTCGCTCTTAGCTGCTTCATCTGGCTTTGGAGATTTCTCCGATTTCGAATCTTCCGATGTTTTTTGTTCAGGTTCTTCTGCTTTGGGAGCGTCGGCCTTTTTCCCCTTCTTAATCGGTTTGCGCTTTTCAAAATCATCAACATTTACCTTACCCACAACCTTAGGTTGCTCAAGGCGAGTCGACTCTGTTTCGATGTGCTCAGGCTCTTTCGGTTTTTGTTTCTGTGCGGGCTCTTGGGCAGACTCCTCCAGTTTTGGAGCAGGCTTCTCCACTTTCTGGGCAGGTTTTTCCTCCTTCTTAACTTCTGTCTTTTCGGCCTCAAGATCAATCTTTCCCTTCACCTTGAGCTGTATTTGAGGCTTTTCAGTTTTGTAGGTTTCCTTTTCTGGAGTAACATTTTTAACAATTACCTCATCATCTCCTGCGTCGTTGTCCTCATCGTCCGAAACGGATTCATCAACATCATCGATGGATACAGACTCTTTTTTCTCGCGAAGGTTCTGTAGGCTAACCTTTTGCGATTCCTTTTTGAGGTTAATCTCTGCGCCAAACTCTTGGGCAAGCATTTGGTACAAGCTGGCATCGACCTTGGTGTTAGGGTTACTCTCAATCTTGTGACCCTTTTTGTTTAGGAAATCCACCAGGGTGGAAATACCAACATTAAATTCTCTTGCCAGCTTACTTAATCTTATTGCTTTCTCGGCGTTTGTCATATTATGTTAATCCAGGTTTTGAAAATTGTTGCAAATCTAAGCTAAAGCCTATACTATTCAAATTCTGATTCTAAAATTCGTATAACCTCTTTAACTGTTTCTTCCTCTAAATCGGTTCGCTTAACAAGCTCTTCGTAGGGTATTTCGAGCACGCTTTTGGCTGTGTCGCAACCTATGCCCTTTAATACATCAATGATCCAGCTGTCAATCTCATCGGTGAACTCATCCAGGTTAACATCCTCTTCGTCCTGCACATCGGCCTCGCGGAACACATCTATCTCGTATCCGGTAAGCTGTCCAGCCAGCTTGATGTTGAAACCTCCCTTACCGATGGCCAACGACACCTCTTCGGGCTGAAGGAAGACTTCGGCACGCTTGTTCTTCTGGTCGATACGGATGGAGTTGATTTTGGCTGGGCTAAGCGCGCGGGTTATGTATAGCTGAATATTATTGGTAAAGTTAATCACGTCGATATTCTCGTTACGAAGCTCGCGAACAATGCCATGAATACGGCTGCCCTTCATTCCCACGCATGCGCCCACTGGGTCCACGCGCTCGTCGTACGACTCTACTGCCACCTTGGCTCGCTCACCGGGAATACGTACAATTTTTTTGATGGTGATAAGGCCATCGAAAATTTCGGGCACCTCCAGCTCGAAAAGACGCTCTAGGAATACGGGTGATGTGCGCGACAGCACGATGATTGGCGAGTTGTTTCTCATCTCCACACGAACTACTACTGCCCTTATGGTATCGCCCTTACGGAAAAAATCGGAGGGGATTTGCTCGGTTTTGGGAATTATTAGCTCATTCCCCTCATCGTCGAGCACTAAAATCTCTTTCTTCCACACTTGGTAAACCTCACCGGTAATAATCTCCCCTATCCTATCCTTATACTTGGTGTAAAGGTTATTCTTCTCGAGCTCAAGAATTCGGGCGGTTAGGTTTTGCCTTAGGGCAAGAATGGCACGGCGACCAAAATCGGCTAGCTTCACCTCATCGGTAACCTCTTCACCCACCTCGTAGTCCTCCTCAATCTTTTTGGCTTCGGAAAGGGCTATCTGCCTATTTGGGTCTTCAACTTCACCATCCTCGACCACTTCGCGGTTTCTCCAAATCTCGAAGTCACCCTTATCGATATTGATAATGATGTCGTAGTTGTCGTCGGAGCCATACATCTTGATGATCATATTGCGGAACACATCCTCCAGCACGCTCATCATGGTGGGCCGGTCGATGCTTTTTAGCTCCTTAAACTCTGCAAAGGTGTCGGTTAAATTAATAGTACTCATTTGCTTATTAGTATTTAAAATATCTTAACGAAACGAAATCACTACAAACGCACTTTTCACTTCGGTGTAGGGAATCTCGAACTGCTCAACTACTTTTTCCTTACGCTTTTTACCCTCTGGCTTCACCATGCTCTCAACCTCAAGCGCTAGGGTGCTGTCGTTGGCACTTAGGAGTAGCCCTTTTAGCTTCTGTCCATCGGACTTCACCACCTCTAGGCTTCGACCCACATTCTTTTTGTACTGCCTTGGGAGCCTAAGCGATTCGGACAAACCCGCTGATGCTACCTCCAGCTCAAAATCTTCCTCATCCCTATCGAAGCTCTGCTCAATTGCTCGACTAACCTTTACGCACCTATCAATGGTAATTCCGTTGTCGCCATCGAGCAGCACCATTATCTTATTACTAGCGGAAACGGTAATATCAACAACAAACTCCTCATCGGTATTAAGCTGCTCATTTACAATGCTCTCTACTAGCTTCTTGTCTATCATCTTTCAAAATATTATAGCAAAACAGGGGACTTAGGTCCCCTGCGCGCCTGCGGTATGACGGTGCAAAAGTATAATAAAAACATTAAACAGCAAAATATTTGGCTGAATTCTAATGCAATGCGATTTGTCTACATCAAATTTACATAGCATTAATGCTTTTGGCCATCGCTAGAACTTTGAGATCGATTTGATGCTTTTGGGTGAGCTGTAAGGGCTACTACTTAATTTGAATCTTTAGCGATACTCCGCCAAACCCCATTCGCATCTCGTTGCTGGTTAAGGGCCCCAATGGTAGCTGCACAAAAGGTTCGACCGAAATTGTGGACTTATCGGTAAATGGGAAGGTGTAACCAGCCGAAAGGTTGAGCAACCCGAAGAGATCTAATCGGCTAAAAGCGCTGTACTCATTACTAACCTCTACTGATGAAGTGGTGTTGGAGTCGAGATAATATGCTCCTGATGAAAAATCGATTAACTTCTCGGAGTGACGGCTTGTGCCCGTAAATTTTTGGCTAAGGTATACTAGCGATGAAGCACCTGCCGAAATAAAGAAATTCGAATTTTGTCTCTCGTGTATTTTGAATACAAAGTTGATGGGAATTTCCATTGCCACAAGGTCAAGGTGGTTTTCGAATAGCACAGCCTCACTTGAGTACTCGTTATTGCTAGCGGTTGGTAGAGCATCATACATTAAATCGCTATTGCCTGAGGTAAGGGTTTGCAAACCGTAGCTATGCTTTGCCAGAGCCAAACCGGGCCTTATGTAGATTTTGTTGCTTAGCTTATGCTCGGTATACAGCCCAACCGAAACGCCCGGTGCGTCGGAGATTAGGTTTTCCACTGCAGCCACCATACCCGAAAGCCCAGCCGCAATTCTAGTTCTTTGAGTTCGGGGGGCTTGAGCCAATGGCTCAACAATGGGCTGCATTTTATGGCTAGTACTAACAAACTCATTGCTTACACTGGTCGAATCCATTTCGGTCGTTTGGTACTGCTGACGGATCTGCTCTAGCTCAGCCACTTCTTCGATAGGTTTATTTGCTTCGGCCAAAAGCAACGTGTCGGGTTCTTTCTCATCAACGGAATCCAGAACAGCAAGCCGATTTTGATGCTTATTCTCAACCAATACTTTATCATCCCCCTTACTTAGTGCTACTGATGGTTGACTTGTAGATTTTGGCACGTAGGGTACGGGTATGGATTTTTGCTCTTCTGGTTTATTGGCAGGTATTGGTTGAAGCACTTCACGCACCTGACTCTCGACCAACTCATTATCTTGTAAATTAGGTTGAAACGCCCTGTAGCCCATGTAGCTGCCGAGCGAAAGCACAATCGCTATGGATGCAGCCTTTGCCCATATGGGCAATAGTGCCAGGAAACCTCTAGATTTATTCTGCTTTTGAACAAAAGCCTCCCAGCCGACATTGGCCAAATGGTCGGCGTTGTAGCTGCCAAATGCTTCCTTAACCCTATCTGAAAAATCTTTATCAAACTGCTTCATGGCACCTCTTCTCAGAATTAATATGCAGCTTATATAGCTTTTGAATCATCCTTTTGGCTCTAGTCAGGTTTGAACGCGATGTTGATGTGGCCACCCCCAGCATTACGCCTATCTCCTCGTGGGTGTAACCTTCAATTTCGTATAGGTTAAAAGTTATTCGATACATTTCTGGTAGCTCAGCAAAGAGCTTAATAATATCGTCGGCGCTAAGTAATTGTTCCACTTCGGGTTCAATATCGTTGCTTGGCTCGTTGTCATCAATGGTCAAATTATATGAGTGCTTCTGATTTCGCCTTAAGCTATCGATAGCTGTATTTACCAGTATTGTTGCAAACCAAGGTTTAAACGGCTTAGCGAGGTTGTAGCTAGGGAGGCTCTCGAACACCTTAACGTAGCCATCGTTTACTATGGCCATGGCCTCGCTCTGGTTTGGAAAATATCGAATGGCGATGGACATAGCAAAGGAGAAATACCGCTTGTAAAAGGCCTCCTGATACTTTGAATTGGCCTTTAGGCAACCCTCAATCAGCTCCTCATCCGATAAACTCGTAATATCCTGTTTGTTCCAAGCCATTCTATACCATTAAATCGAACCCATAAATATAACTCTTATTGGTCCGATTTAATTTTGTTATCCACTGATTAATGCATTAAGTCTCAACAAAGCCAGATCTATCTAGGGTCGGCAACCTGCCCAATAAACATTAGCGTGTTGGTGGTGCGCTCACGAATGGCAAACACAAAAGGTTTATTAACCCTAAAGCTTACAGAACCTGGTGTAGAGGTAAGCTCTACCCCAATGGTGGTTACGGCAGCAGCCTCGGTACCCTCTTCGTTTACATCAACAAAGGTATTTTGCTTTACAAAGCTTACAAATATTGATGCGTCGGCAATACCCGACAAATCGGCTAGCAACTCATCAAAAGCATCAGTCATACCCATGCTCTTGAGCTGGTCGTTTAGAATTTTCTCGTACGAGAATTTAAATTTGGGCATATAAACCTCAGCCTTTCCAAACTCGGGGTAGCTATCGAGCGATGAGGTTAATGATTGCCATACTTCTCCAGAAAAATCAGTGTTGAAATCTTGTAAAGTTTCGTTGGGTACAATTATAACCATGGTAAAATTGGTTCGTCCGTAGGGTAGCTCAATGGCTTTATAGCTATTGCCATAGGCGATTCGTGCGCCCACCTCGCCCTGCATGGTAGGGACATTGGCAATGGTACCGCTATCAAAGTAGAATGGCCTGTTGTTGGTAAGCGACTTGTCGAACTGGTAGCTCCAATCGCCCTTGAAGTAGAGGGCATTCATAAGGAACATCACTGCATTACTAGAAATACCGTCCAGAACCTTGGGTATCTTCCCAAAGGTGTTATCGCTGGCCCACTTGTTAATTGTAGTAAGCGCCGATGGCGATCCAAAGTCGAGCCCCTGAATGAGGGCGTCGAAATCAGTGCCCATTGTATTAAGGAACGAGGGCTTAACGGAGAACTCGTTGCGGTAGAAAATGGCGTTGGCCAAGGCCAACTTAACTTTTGGGTCGGCCTGCAATAGTTGTCCTACCAAACTCTTATACGCCTCGTTCACCTCAACTATGCTCATATCCTCTGGGTATTTCAATGTGCTTTTGAGCTGGGTGTAAGTTTCTCCACCGCATCCGTTCAGCAGCATGGTGAGGGCTGTGCTAGCGCTAAGGGGCGACAGCATCAGGTTTTTATTCTCCTGTACAGCCGTTTTGGTAAACAGCTCAATGCCAAAGTCATTGCTGTTGGAAATCACTTCGGCCGATTTTGTAGTTAGCTCGATCACCTTGGGGGTATGGTTGGGGATTGGGTCATCCTTCTTGCAACCCCCCAAAAACACAAAGGGAAAAATCAGTAAAGTTGGAAGTAAATTTTTCATTGTTTTATCTGTTTAAGTTTCCTTACTACTTATCAATACCCACAAAGTACAGGTCGTACCCACCCTTACCTCCAGGGCGATTTGAAGAGAAGATCATCATAAACCTATCTACATCAACATACTCTTCAATTAGAATTGGGCGAAACTCATCTTCGGGCGAGTTAATAGTTGGGCCAAAGTTCATGGGTGCCGACCACTGGCCCTCCTCCAACGTGGAGTAGTACAAATCGTAACCACCCTCACCACCGGGTCTGTTAGATGCAAAAACCATTTTGTCACCAAAAAAGTAAGGGCACTTATCGTCGTACTCGCTCGACAGAGCCTCAACCTTAGTCACTTCAATACCATTTAGGTTTTCTAATGATGAGATAAGGTCATCATCGGAAATATCAATTGGGGTGAAGAAGATGTTAAAAACATCATCCTCACGGTCGGAACAAAAGTAGATACCTGATATATCGCCACTGGATAGGTCGCTGTTGAAAGATGGGTACAAATCATTATAATCCGAGGCGAATGCACTAAGTGGTGCTCCTTCGGTAAAGCTTTTTAAATCAACATTGTGTGTATAGCCAATCTGAAATTTACCCGTGATATCGGTTGCGTAAAGCAGGAGGAATTCGTCGCTGTTAGCTTTTCTATTGGGATTAAAAACCAGGTATGGGCCAAACTCGTTGCCAGCTGTATTCGCCTTATCAACTGCATCATTTATGACATCAAGGGTAGGCTGGTAAACACCCCAATGCGAGTAACCATTAATAATGGCTAGTTCTCCTGATATTTTTGAGAACGAGACTGTCATGGGCTGGTAAATGATATCGAAATTTTCCCCACTGGTCTTCCTATTGGTTGAGAAGCAGAATGGGATAAGGCTCCCTAGGGTTGGTGCCGTTGAGTTATAGTCGTCGTACTCGGTATTAAACGGAGCCAGGTTTACAGGTGTTGATGGCAACTCGCCTTGATAGTAGGGCTCTGGCTCGGGCAAGCACGATATCAAAAGTAATGGCAATAGGCTAATTATGCCGAGAATGATTCTTTTTGAAGTATCCATAATTCTAAAAATAATGTTTTGTTGTTAGCATTTATCATATAATACGCACATCATGCTGGAAACGCTGCAATGTTAAACTATCTGTTAAAATCGACAGTGAGTATATGGTGTCGAGCGGGATTACGAGGTGATCTCTTATCAAATTACACCAACTTATTTTCGAGTTACAAATGCTCACAAACGGATGAAACCCTTATTAACTATGCACATTGTTAGTTGCCGATTATTTAACTTATCCAATCTGTGGTTTCAAGAAATAATTCGTTCTTCACATAAAACCTTCTACCACCGGCACCTGCAAGAGGAGCAGGGCTATCGCTCCATACTTCCATTTTAATTATTGGTATAATTTTATTGGCATTTTTATCAAAAATCAAACAAGAACCATTCTCTAAATGATGAGCCAATATATAAGTGCTGTCTTTGGTGTGGTGTAGATAATCAGTCATAAATAGAGTGTCTCGGTTCTCTGAGTCTCTATTTACTTTATTCTTAATATCATCATAACCATATAAAACGTCAAATGGATATGAGTTAACGTAATTGTCCAAATTCGTTTTAATAAGATAGTCACTATCCTCAAAAAGAATTACTGTTTTTGCAAAAAGCGAAGGATTATCATCTGTTATGAGGTCAATTGACAGAAAATTCAATTCATTTTCTTCATCCTTTTTGCATCCAGCTATAAGTAGAATTGTTAGAATTAAGATCATTATACTTTTCATTGAGCTGGATGATTGGTTCATGATTAATATCTATTAGATGTTTAAAGAGTAATTTGAGTTGCGCAACAATTGAGAGTTAACAGGCAGATAATGGTACGAATCTTAAAAATTGAAACTCAACACGCTACAAATTCATATTCACTCCCAGCCAAACCTGCATTCCAAAGTAATGTTCATTTGCTAAAGCATTCTTCTCGAACACTGGCGAAAGAATTAGTTCTACCCCAAATCGCTGGGTTGGGTTAAACTTTAGCCCACCCATAAAGGCATTGGACACGCTACTAACCCTATCGCGGGGTTCAGTAATTCTCTCGCCTACGTTTGTATCTATTGATATGTCTCCATCAAATTCTCTCTCGCGATAATCGTATAGAATTAGCGTGCGACTTTCGACCAGCCAAAAATTCATCGTGCGATTATACCCAAAAATCATTGTGAAACGGTCGCTATAACTCCGCTCGTAGAATATGGGTATTTGAAAGGATCTCAATCGCGACTCGAACTCCCAAAGAATTGTTTTATCCTCGATCGTTCTGGTGTATCTCTCCCAGGTATTTACAGTTGATTCGTAATCGTACCTTGAGTAGTAGTACGACTCGGCATAGGCATCAACATCCTCGCTGGTTTCGGTTTGCTGCTTACGTACCCCGGCTATGGCTCCAAATCGAACCTTTTTGTCCTCGCCCAGCTGCCACTCAAATCCTGCGCTAACAGAATGGTTCAATTTGGTTCGCGTACCTGAGCCCGTTCTAAAGTCGTGCATATTGGAATACCCATTGCTTTCGCTAACCCAATTGGAGTACTCGTAGTAGTAATCGTTCTCCGATTCGCTCTCAATGCTTGAGGCTAGTGCGATATCCTGATTTGACGATGACAGGTTATATAGCAATCGAAAGCTTAAATCGGATCGAACCTCCCGCTCCCACTGAAATCCACCGTAAAAATTTTGCCCGATATGCTCCCAACTCTGATCTGAAACGTACCAACTACTGTAATCGCTCCAGCTGGTGCTACCCTCCTGTCCACTATTCGAGAGCGATTCATCGTCCCTATCCATCAGCTGATTGGCACTCCCTGTTAGATAACCTGCGTACATACCAAAACTATTCCTTTCACCTCCATAAGTCAATCCAAGGGAAAAATCCCAATGATCGTATTCTTGAGTTCGATTCTCGAAACTCTTCCAGTATGAATAGTAATCAACACGTTGGTTCCAAAGGTTATTGCTACCAAAGCTGCCCTCACGATCGAAAATAAAGCGACCGGCCTTAGCGCCAATCGATAAGGCATCAGTGGGCTTCCAGCTAAGGAAAAGATTTAACGAATGGCCCTCATGGTACATTTCGTCGGAACCCGAAAAACGATCTTCGATTGTATAACCCTCGGTTCCCATATAGGTATACCCGTCAAAAGTTTTCCCTGCATTGCTTCGGTAAATATCGTAAGGAATAGCATAGTACCGCTCGCCCTGAGCTATTATTTGATAGGTTGCACCCAACGAAATGGAGTTGTTTAAAATTGGGAGTTGTGTTAAATATGCCAAGCTCAGCAGTGGGGACACCTCGCTTCGGGTTGAGCTGTAATAGTAACCGTATCTGGGTACGTAGTCGTAAAGCAGTGGGTAAATTCCGGAATAACCACCATTTGAAACGCTTAAAGAGTTTCTAAAATCGATATAAAAATAATTTGAGGATAACGAATCAACCCTAAAGTTGGAAACGTTCGAAGGATTTCGCTGTAGATTGAGCAAAGGGTGATCCATTGAAAGCTGCGATGGCTTTGCAAAATTGTTGGTACCATATGGGTTCACGTACAGTGGAGCGAAAAAGAAATCGGACTGTTCAAAGGTCATCTCAAGAGGACGATCTCCATAATACTGTGCATATCCATAGATGCACAATTGGATTATAATTCCAACAAGAATCAATCTTTTCATAAGCAAACTATTTAGTTATCAGGTTCTCCGAATTAAAAAATGTACATTGAAGTTCTCTCCCAATACGCATGGAACTTTTCAAACGCTGCAACAAAAAAATTGAACAAAATAATTGCAGTTAAAAAAATATGCCTAATATTGCACCCGTAAACAGCAAGTTATGACACTGAACATTTTTACCGCTACGCTTAAGGATAAACGCAACGATATGGCTAAAGCCATGTTGATGAAGAAACGTATGTTCTTATGCAGGCTAGGTGAAATGGGTGAATAGCGAAAACTCTTAATCTAGATAGATACAAGGCCTGCAGAATTCTGCAGGCCTTTTTTTGTTTAATCAAACCCTTCAATTACAAAGATGAAAGTTTTAAAGTTTGGCGGCACATCGGTGGAATCCGCAGAGCGCATTCAGAGCCTGATGCGCATTATCCCCACCACAGAACCCATTGTAGTGGTTCTATCGGCCATGGCCGGCGTTACCAACAACCTGGTAGAATCAATAAACCTTGCGGCAATGGGAAATACTAAGCTGGCTAAGGATAAGCTGAAAGAGGTTGAGCAGATGCATATGACCACCTGCGAAAACCTTTATACAGCATCAAACTTTAAAATGAAGGGTAAAGAGTTGATTAAAAGGATTTTTGAGGTTTCGTACAACAAGTTAGACCGTTTTGACGATACAACTGGTAGAGAAATTTTGGCCATAGGCGAAACCCTATCTACTAATCTTTTTCATCTGTACCTTCAGGAGCAGAGAGTTGAAGCAGCACTAATTCCAGCGCTTAGCTTCATGAGGGTTGATAAGGATGGCGAACCCGACCACTTTTACATTGCCGAAAATTTAAATCGACTGCTCGACTCGTGCACAGGCATCAACGTAATTATTACTCAAGGATTTATTTGCCGAAATGCCCACGGTGAGGTCGATAACCTGAAGCGAGGTGGCAGCGATTACTCCGCAGCTATAATTGGCCACGCCATAAATGCTAGCGAGGTACAAATATGGACCGACATTGATGGGTTCCACAATAACGACCCGCGTTACGTAAAGGGAACGCTACCCATTCGAGAGCTCTCGTTCGACGAGGCAGCAGAACTGGCCTATTTTGGTGCTAAAATTCTTCATCCATCAACCATTCACCCATGCCAGGAAAAGAATATTCCCGTGATTCTGAAAAACACGCTGAACCCCAACGATGCGGGAACCACCATTACAGCAGAGCATCACGATGGAGGGATTAAGGCCGTTGCCGCCAAGGATGGCATTACCGCCATTCGCATTAAATCGCTTAGAATGCTGATGGCACACGGTTTTCTGAAAAAAGTGTTCGACATTTTTGATGAGTACAAAACCCCAGTAGATCTAATCACCACATCGGAGGTAGCTGTTACACTAACCATTGACGACACTCGCAACTTAGAGCCTATCCTAAAGACACTTAGGTCGTTTTCAAATGTTGAGGTTGAGCAGCACCAAACCATAATATGCGTTGTGGGCGACTTCCTAGCGCAAAACCCAGGCATGGCCTCCAGGGTATTCGATTCGCTGCGAGATATTCCCATTAGCCTAATATCGTACGGAGGCAGCTCGCACAATATAACCCTTTTGGTAGATGGTGCGAAAAAAATTGATGCCCTAAAAGCATTGCAGCAAGTAGTTAACAATCCGCAAACAGTAAGCACAGTAAACGATGGAAACACCAGCATATAGATACAACCTAAGCCTGTTAAGGCAAACGCTCGATGTGGCGATAGCCGAATCGTCGCGCTACGCATACAACCTTCACTACGCCGTAAAGGCCAACTCAAACCCAAAAATCCTTGAAATAATTGCCCAGAGAGGTATCGGTGCCGATTGCGTAAGCGGAAACGAGATCCAAGCAGCGCTCGATGCAGGATTTGCTGCAGGTAGTATTGTTTTTGCAGGCGTGGGCAAAACCAATGCAGAGATAGAGCTGGCCATTGGTAAGGGAATCCAATGTATTCATGTGGAATCGTTCGAGGAGCTGCTGGTGATCAACGAACTATCGGCCAGCAAACACAGGATTACACCCATAGCCCTGAGGCTAAATCCCAACCTCGATGCAGGTACGCATAAATACATCACCACAGGAACTAGCCTCAACAAATTTGGCTTTAGCAACCAGGAACTCCTAGAGGCCATGAGGGTTTTACCAACCCTTAGCGCAGTGAAACTTATTGGCTTCCATTTCCATATTGGCTCACAAATTCTCGACATCTCAAAGTTTGCCCTATTGGCCAAATTTGCAAATGGCATATACCAACGTTTTGGCTTCCTCAACCTTTCGTATATCAATCTGGGTGGGGGTTTGGGCATTAACTACGACAGTCCCACGGACTACCCCATTCCAAACTTTTCAGAATATTTTGGTGTCTTTGCTTCCAACCTCAAGGTTGGGAATGAGGTTAGCATCCATTTTGAACCGGGACGATCACTGGTTGGCCAGTGCGGCGAGCTGCTCACCAGGGTACTATACATTAAACGGGGAGTGAACCGCTCCTTTGCTGTTGTTGATGCAGGAATGAATAACCTAATTCGACCCGCACTGTACCAAGCTAAGCACAACATTTACTGCATACATCAAACCGAGAACCCCTGTGAGACCTACGATGTGGTGGGTCCTATTTGCGAAAGTAGCGATGTGTTTGCCACCCAGATTGAGCTGCCAAAGCTCATGCGCGGCGACCTGCT
>JAVERU010000212.1:0-3146 GCA_034006965.1 Tenuifilaceae bacterium | reverse complement strand
TGGAACCGGAAACAGCCAGCAATACACCAATGATGCAGCCGTTTATCTTAACAGCTACACAGTAAGTGATCTTGGAACCATTGAATTTCCGCTGGCCGGACAGATTTATGTTCAAAATCTTAATGTAGAACAGGTTAAAGCACGCATCCAGGAAGTTTTGGATGAATATTTAAAAGAAACAGTGCTTATTGTGAAACTGGTAAACTTTAACGTAACCGTTCTAGGCGAAGTACGCCGGCCCGGCCAATACAAGGTGTATCAGAGCGAAATCAATATCTTTGAAGCACTTTCCATGTCGGGCGATTTAACGGAATTTGCCAAACGCAGCGACATAAAAATTGTGCGCCAAACCAAATCCGGATCAGAGGTGATTACCGTTGACCTGCTCACTGCCGATATTTTAAGTTCTGACTATTACTACCTCAAGCCCAACGATATAATTTATGTGGAACCGCTCAAAATCAAACAATATGGTTTTGCAACCTTCCCCTATGCGCTTGTTTTCTCTTCCGTTTCAACCGCTTTACTGCTCATCAATTTCTTCAAATAAACCAACTCAATCACCGTGGAAAATTTTCAATCTTATCAGCAAGAGGAAACTATAGACCTGAAAGCCTTATTCTTTAAATTTACGCGTTTTTGGTATCTTTTTGCCATTTCAGTATTTATCGCGTTAATTGTGGCGTTTTTGTTCAACAAATACACTAAACCAGTTTTTGAAGTCAAAACATCAGTTCTGGTTAAAGACGACAAAACGAAGATGGATCCATCAGCACTCTTAGGTGGCCTTGGTTTGAGTACGCAGCAAAATATCCAAAATGAAATCGGCATTTTAATGTCTTATTCGCTCAGCCACCGCGTTGTGAAAACCTTAGAATTCGAGGTTTCTTATTTTGAAGAAGATGGGTTTATCAAAAAAGAACTCTATTTAGACGCACCTTTTACGGTAGAGGTTGATTTTGGCAGCGAACAGGCTGTGAACCTGCCATACAGCTTAAAAATAAACGACGACGGAACTTTTAAGCTTTCTGCCGAAGGCGAAAACATCAGCCAGTACAATTACAACACAGGTATTCCACTGGATGGTGCCAAGGAAAAAATCAATTGGTCTGGCAGCTTTAAGTTTGGTGAGTGGATTGATAATGAACACAATAGGTTCAGGATTGTACTCAACGAAAAATACGATCCGGAAAAACATAACAACAGCTACCTGGCTTTCACCCTGAACGATTACCAAAGTCTGTTGCGCACTTTACGTGGTTTTAACATAGAACCGATTAACAGGGAAGCCTCAATTCTTGAGATTTCTTTAAAGGGTAATATCAAAGAAAAGTCTGCGGATTTCCTGAATAGGCTTACGGCACTCTATCTGCAGCGCGGCTTAGATAAGAAAAACCAAATCGCAGAAAACACTATCGAATTTATTGACCAACAGCTTGTTGACATTCAAGATTCGTTGAGCAAAGCCGAAATTGCGCTGCAGGATTTTCAAACCTCTAACGAGCTGATGAATATCGACTTTCAGTCGCAGCAGGTGTTTGAGTATCTGAAAGAGTTACAACAGCAAAAAGCCGAGCTTTTAGTGAAGTCGCGCTATTACAAAAGCCTTCAAAACTATATCCAGATCAACCTTGATGAACTGGATAAACTGGTGGCGCCCAGCGCTATGGGTATTGAAGACCCGCTGCTGAACCGCCTCGTGCAAGAGTTGGTAAACCTATCGGCTGCTAAAGCAGAACAAATGCTTTCATCCACCGAAAGGCATCCTACAGTAGTAAGTATTGATATGCAGATTGTTAACACCAAGAAAACACTGCTCGAAAACATCAACAATATCATACTCAACTCGAATATGGCGTTGAACAACCTGGAAAACAGAATTAACGACCTGGAAAAAGAGCTAAATAAACTGCCTGTGACACAGCGCCTCTTATTAGGCTATCAACGTAAGTTCCAGCTCAACGACGCCATCTATACTTTCCTGATGCAAAAACGTGCCGAAGCACAAATTACCAAAGCCAGCAACCTGGCCGACAACGAAATTCTTGACCCAGCCATGGCAACTCTGAGCGCACAGGTTTTCCCTAAAAAATCCTTGAACTATACCATTGCTTTATTGCTTGGTTTGTTGATTCCTGTAGGTTATATTTTGGGCCGCGACTACCTAAACGATAAAATTGTTGACCGCAAAGAAATAGAGAAAATCACCAAGCTGCCTATTGTTGGCCAAGTGTTGCACAACAACAAAGAAACACAACTGGTAGTTGCCGACTCACCAAAATCGTCAGTATCAGAGTCTTTTCGTTCAGTACGAACAAATATTGAATACCTAGCTCAGGGCAAAGAAAAAAGTGTAATTCTGGTAACCGCCGACATGGTTAGTGCCGGTAAAACATTTATTTCTATCAACTTAGCCAGTATTTATGCTATGTACGGCAAAAAAACCGTGCTGCTTGGCTTCGATATGCGTAAGCCTAAAATTTACCAGGATTTCGGCTTGACAAACACCGATGGCCTAAGCAGTTACCTTATCAACAAGAAAACCCTCGACGAAATCATCCAACATTCAGGTAAGGTAGATAATTTCGATATCATTATGGCCGGCCCGATACCTCCAAATCCTGCTGAGTTGATTGCATCCGAAAGATGTACTACACTATTTAAGGAGCTACGCGAGCGCTATGATTATATTATTATTGACACGCCTCCAATCGGTTTGGTTACCGACGCCTTCCTGCTGTTAAAACATACTGATGTTAATCTCTTCGTAGTACGCCAAAACTACACCCACAAAAAAATCTTTGAGTCTATTATCTCAGACATCGAAGACCGTAAAATTCCTATGAATATTTTGGTAAACGACATCAAAATGGGTGGTGGATACGGCTATGGTTACGGATACGGCTATGGTTACGGCTATGGTTATGGCTATGGATATGGTTATGGATACGGCTACTACAGTGACGAAGGAAAAGATCAGAAACCTGGTTTCTTTAAACGTCTGCTGAACAAAGTTTAAAGTTAAAATGTCTGATTTAAAAATACTTAAATCTAAAAAAAACGTCGAAAAATTCTGGTATGCTATTTACGTGCGTTCCAAAGGCGAAAAAAAGGTTTTAGTAGAGCTTGAATACCTGGATATAGAG
>JAVERU010000211.1:0-3150 GCA_034006965.1 Tenuifilaceae bacterium | reverse complement strand
AGTAAGCTGCAATACCAACAATAAGGCCAGCAACAGTTGTTACCATGGCGGTGTAAATACCGTTCGATAGTAATCCAACGTCGATATTATTCCCTGCCATCGACATGTCGTAGAAGGCTCGAATCATACCAATTACTGTTCCCAGAAATCCTATCATGGGGGCGCCGCCCGCTATGGTTGCTAGGGTGGGTAAACCTTCCTCGAGCTTAGATATCTCAAGGTTTCCTACATTCTCGATGGCTGCTGTTACATCTGAAAGTGGCCTGCCAATACGTTGGATTCCCTTTTCAATCATCCGAGCAATGGGGGTGTTGTGCTCTTGGCATAGGTTAATGGCCGACTCCACCTTATCGTCATGGATGTACTCCTTTATCCTGTTCATGAAGTTAATATCCTCCTTCTGGGCTTTTTTGATGGCCCAGTATCGCTCAATGAAAAGGTAAACAGCGATGCACCAAAGGAGCACTAGGGGAAGCATAATCCAGCCACCTTTAAGGGCAAGTTCCCAAAAGCTAAGCGTTAACTCGCCGGCAGGCTCCATGGCCATATTGGCATTGTAATCAACCTGTAGAAGTAGTGTGTGAAGCATATTCTTATGGTATTATTTTCGGTCGAAATTAGTAAAAAAACGTTGAAATGAGCAATTCTATTTTATCTCAACCAAAGCATTTTCTTTGATTTGGGGCTGAGGCGTTACATTTCTTGTTGTATTTTCTTCACTATCAGGATCAATGTACTCAAACTCATAGTCAGATTCTTTGCGTCGGGTGAAAAGATTTTTGAAATTACTCATCAGCTCTTCAAGGTTATTGAAGTCTTCTCGATACATGACACCAGCCCCCCGTGTAAATTCGCCTGAGTTTGTCCCGTAGATTATTTCGTCGTTTGAGCGTGCAAAGGCTTTAAGCCTAATCTTCCCCGAGGGCACAATTTTAACATCGATGGTCACATCCCCAGCAAATCCACTGTTTACATTTTGGTTGCCCATGTCCACGTTGCTATTTATTGTAACCCTATCGTTGAATAGCTGGGTTGAGAGAGCTAGCTCAATCTCGCTGGAGCTTATTTCGTCTCCTGGTCGCCAATTTACTCCAATATCAACTGTGCTTGTCCATTGTGATATCCAGTTGCTAAGCTGGTTCGATAGCATCTCACCAGCTGTAGATGCAAGCCCTTGGCTAACCCCTGTTCCCTGGGCAAGGGGATCATCGCTTGTAAAGCTGTTAACAACAAGCAGCGATAGAAAGTGCATACTTACCCTTTCCTCTGTGTTAAACGCATCGAGAACAACTGCCTTTACGCTAGGGTCGTTCTCGGCGATGGGAACAACAATATCAAAACCTATGGTAGGCTCCATAAGTTTACCCGATAGGTTAATAATACAATCGACCTGAGTACGTGTGTTGTATATCGCCTCGTCGCTTGTGGGGTTAAGCGGTTTAAGAGTTGTGCGAAGCGAGTAAATTGCTTTTATGTCCATGAGGGCGTTGGTCATGTCTCCGTTCCATGTGATTGTACTACCATCGCCTATACGGAATCGTTTATTTATAACACCCTGAAGTGTGAACAGATAATCTCCCTTCTCAATGGCAAACTGACCAAACATATTGAAAATATCTTCGTTTAGATCAATTTCAAGCTTAAGGTTTCCTGAGCCATTGGCCCTAATGATATCGCCCAGCTGCTTATCGATAATAATTTGGACATCGGCCTCGGGGGTTACCTCCAGGTCGAGTGCAACCCTGACATTTGATTTTTTGGTGTCTTCTAGCCCAAGGAAATCTTCGATGATGATTACGTCATCGCTTCGGTTTATGAAGTTCACAAAGTCGAACTCTGCCACATCGCTTGAGGTTGACAGGGGGACGAAAAGGGCGGTTCGGGGTTCCGTTTTAATTGAGGCGTTTACCAAAATGTCGGTTGGTTTTCCGGTTACCCTTGCTTGCCCACTGGCATAAACCGAACCGTAAAACATCTCGTTATCGCGTTCGGTTGTGTTTAGAAACTGGAAATTACTAGGGGCGAGAAGTAGCTCTAACTCTATGTCCTTAAAGTAATTAGTCTTGATGGCACCGTTTAGGGTGGCAAGCCTATTGTTTGAATCGTAGATTTTAAAGTTGCGGAATACCACATCGCTATTCTCCAGGTATATAGGGTCTGACATGGTGTACCGACTTCTGGTAAAGTCGATTAAACCGCTAACCTCATTCATCCTTACCGTGCCGTTTAGCAAGGGGGTTGCGGTTGTTCCAGTGATATTAACATTTCCGGAGATTGAGCCTTTCAGGTCAACTACACTTCCTTCGAGAAATGGTTCTACAAGGCCCAGCTCAATGTTGTTGAGCCGTGCAAAGAATCTTAGGGCTTGGTTTTCGGGAAAGAAATCGCCAGCTAGGCTAAAACCTTGCTCTTTGGCCTGGGTGTTTAGTATATCTACTGATAGCTTTTTGTCCTCATTATGCCATTGGCTGTTTAGGGTTATTTTGCCTAGGTTGTAGCTGTTGGCCATCAAGTCATCGAGCGTTAAATCGGCGTAGAACAGTGGGTTTCCTGTTAGGTTTGTGGCTCTGGCGTACCCATCAGCTTGCCCTTTGAATTCGTATCCTATGCCCTTGGTGTAGAGATTTAGATTTGATAGGTCGATATTCTGTAAGTCAACCTGAACAAAATCATCGGGCGTAGAAGCAATACTACCCTGTATGGCAAGGGTTTGATTGTTGTTGTGGAGTAGAAAGTTGTTTATTGCAATACTTGTGCTGTCGATTATTATTTCGGATTGACTAATATGCCACGTGGTATCGTTTAAGATAAAGTCTGAAGGTAAAAAGTTTACGCTTATGAGTTCGCTTGTTGCCCGATGGGTAATTATTGCGTTGGCCTTAATCTCACCCGAATTTTTGATTACGGTTTTATTGTCCCACACAATGCTAGTTTCAAGCTTGTTGTTTATAGCGGTTGCATAAATTGCAACATTCTTTACCTCGGCGTTACCACGCGAAATTTGGGGCGAGCTAATACTCGCGGTTAGCGTAGAATCATTAGTGAGGCCATCAATTGATATATCCTTTATCACGTTGCCTGCCAGCTCTATCTCAGGAATTTTAACCTTTAGGTTAAGGGTTTGAAAATCGGGGTTGTAAATACCAAAAA
>JAVERU010000210.1:0-3164 GCA_034006965.1 Tenuifilaceae bacterium | reverse complement strand
TATGGAAGATGCAGACCTGGCTGACTTAATGATTTTTGCAAAGAAAGTTAGTCGTGCAATTGAAAAAGTAGTGAGCTGCAAGCGAATGGGAATAACAGTTATTGGGCTCGAAGTGCCGCATACGCACATCCACCTGATACCAATTAATACCATTTACGATATGGATTTTAAGCAGCCAAAATTGAAGTTTAGCGACAACGAATTCGCTGCTTTAAGTGCAGAAATAAGAGAGGCCTACTCGGATTTATAGTAACAAAAAATTACAGTAAATGAAAAAGGACGGCCTACAAGCTGTCCTTTTTCGCCATCAATACGCGCGTTCGTTGCGGCCTTCAATAAAGTTGATAAACGAGCGGTTTACAACCTTATTTCCGCCGGGTGTTGGATAATCGCCCGTGAAATACCAATCACCTTTGTGATCGGGAATAGCGGCGTGTAGGTTTTCAATCGACTGGTAAACTACGCTAACCCGTGCTTTTATTTCTGTTGAGGTAATCATTGCTGCAATGCGGTCAGAGATTTGTTTGACCGTGAATGACTTGTAAATTTCCTTCACGTAATTCACCATTTGTTCTTTGGGCAGCTTTTCCTGTTGCTTGCACTTTTTGTAAACTTCGTTGATGATGTGGGCTTGCTGTGTTTCTCTCAGTAAGGCGATAGCTGCTCTAAACGCTATAAAATCGCTCAACTTGGCCATATCAATACCGTAGCAGTCGGGATACCTGATTTGTGGCGCTGATGAAGCAATTACAATATGCTTTGGCCCCAGCCGATCCAAAATACGGATGATGCTGTTGCGCAGAGTGGTTCCGCGTACGATGGAATCATCCAGCACCACCAGTGTGTCTTTGTCGCGCCGAACTACGCCATAAGTAACGTCGTAGATGTGCGTAACCAGGTCGTTACGTTGATTGTCCTGCGTGATAAAAGTACGCAGTTTCATATCTTTTACGGCGATTTCTTCAATGCGCAACTGGGTGGCAAAGATGTCATCGAGTTCTTCGGCAGTGAGGCTGTTTCCGGCTGCCCGGATGCGTTCTTTCTTCACATCACGACTATGGATATTCAACTCTTGCACCATGCCACGGAAAGCTGCAGAAGCCGTATTCGGGATATAAGAAAAGACGGTATTGTCCAGGTCAAAGTCAATTTCCTGAAGCACGAAAGGTACCAGCAATTTTCCTAAGTTTTTACGCTCTTTATAAATATCAGCATCGGTGCCACGCGAGAAATAAATCCGTTCAAAGGAACAGGATTTTCTGGGTGTAGGTTCCTTGCAAACTTCTTCCGAAAAACTGCCGTCTTTTTTAATAATCAGCGCATGTCCGGGCTTGATTTCTTTTATAGTGCCAAGAGGCACATTAAAGGCAGTTTGAATAGGCGGACGTTCCGAAGTGGCCACAATTATCTCGTCATCAGCATAATAATACGCTGGTCTGATGCCCGCAGGATCTCTAAGAACAAAGGCGTCGCCATGGCCAAACATGCCCGTAATTACATAGCCGCCGTCCCAGTATTGCGAGCTTTCCTTCAAAATCGCTTGCACATTCAGCTCTTTGGCAATTATGTGTGAGATGTCCTTTTTTGAAAGCCCGCTGTTTTTGTATTGTTTGTAGATACGTTCGTTTTCAGTGTCCAGGAAATGGCCAATTTTTTCTAAAACAGTAACCGTGTCGGAGGTTTCAACAGGATATTGTCCCAATTCTACCACCTTATCAAAAAGCTCGTCAACATTTGTCATGTTAAAATTACCGGCCAACACTAAGTTTCTGGTCATCCAGTTGTTAGCACGCACAAAAGGATGCAGGTTCATGATGCTGTTTTGGCCAAAAGTGCCATAGCGCAGGTGTCCCATCAATAACTCGCCGCTAAAATCAACATTTTGCTTCAGCCAGTTTACATCCAGCAGGCGTTCGGGGTGTTGTTTTTCGATTTGTTTCAGCCTATCATAAACCTTCGTGAAAATATCTTTTATCGGTGCGCTGGCATTGGATCGCAGCCTGCTGATATATTTGTGTCCGGGTTGCAAGTCAAGTTTTATGCCGGCAATTCCAGCGCCATCTTGTCCGCGGTTGTGCTGTTTCTGCATCAGCAGATGCAATTTTTGTAAGCCGTAAAAAGCAGTGCCGTATTTTGCGAGATAAAATTCAAGCGGTTTGCGCAAACGGATGAGCGCTATGCCGCACTCATGTTTTATTTGATCGCTCATGAAGCCATTCCCTTAAAAATGATAAATTTGCCTATTCAAGTCGCAAAAGTAATACAAAATTATGAGCATAGTAGTTAGAAATGCCAGCCTGCCCGACAAAGAAGTGATCGCTTCTTTTCAAGAAGAAATGGCCCTTGAAACAGAGGGTTTAAGACTTGATGCGGTGCAAATAAGAGCTGGAATAGTGGCTGTTTTTCAGGATAAATCCAAAGGGAGTTATTTTGTGGCCGAGGCCGAAGGTGAAATTATCGCTTCCTTGCTGATAACTTTTGAGTGGAGCGACTGGCGCAACGCATGGGTTTACTGGATTCAATCGGTTTTTGTTAAAAAATCCTTTCGCCGACAGGGCGTTTACCGAAAAATGTACGCACATATCAAAGCGCTTGCCCTGGCTGATAAAAGCGTGGGCGGTATCCGGCTTTACGTGGATAAAACAAACACGAATGCACAGAAAACCTATTCCCAACTGGGCATGAATGGTGCACATTACCAGGTGTTTGAGTGGATGAAAGATTTTTAAACCAGAACCAAAACGCATTATGGCCCAAAAGAGAAAAGTTCCGCATACTTATGTTATCGTTTTTTTTATCATCCTGTTGGCTGCTGTAATGACTTGGACCATTCCGCCGGGAAGCTATGTGAAAGAAACCGTGCTGACAGATTCGGGCTCGCAAACCCATATACGGTTTTATTACCAACAAGATTTGCCGGCCGCCGAACAGCAATTCCTCGATGCTGAACCGCAGACCTGGCAGGTGTTTTCGGCTTTGTTCAAAGGATTCGTGAAACAGAGCAACATCATTATTTTTATTTTGATGATTGGCGGTGCTTTTTGGATTATGAACCAGAGCAAGGCCATTGATGTAGGTATTTATGCTTTTCTGCGCTTCACTAAAAACCTGGAACACAACCGCTTGATGAAAGCGGTAGGCGTTGATAACGTGATTATCGCGCT
>JAVERU010000044.1:0-21638 GCA_034006965.1 Tenuifilaceae bacterium | reverse complement strand
GAGAAACGGACTTGCCGTGCATACTCAGAGCTGAGCCATATTGAGAACCCCGAAAAATGGTCGGGTTTAAAAACGGTTTTCGTTATTGACTCTCAGGTGCTTGAAAAGAGCAGTGGGAAAACCCGAACGGAACAGCGCTTTTACATTTCCAGCCTTTCCGCCAGAGCCGAAACCCTTAACAGAAAAACCCGGGAACACTGGTCAATAGAAAACAACTTGCACTGGTCTCTCGATGTACAATTTGGGGAGGACAGGTCAAGGAAATATAAAGGGTACGCTGCTGAAAATTTCAACATCATCCTTAAGACAGCCATGACCTTGCTGCTCAATGACAAAACGCCAAAAAGGAGTAAGAACAATAAACGCTTGAATGCTGCTCTTGATTGCAAATATAGGGAGAAACTACTCAGTTTTTAAATGCGGTTGCCCTGCTTGACATCCTGAACTGCATATCCTAGTGATTTCCGCTCACGCGAAATACCCAAGGCAGTAACAACCACCTCGTCTAGTGCTAGCATATCAGACTCTAGCACTACATTAATAACAGTTCTTCCTGCAATAGCCACTTCTTGAGTTTTAAACCCCAAGAACGCATAGGTTAAGGTTGTTGCATTCTGCGGGACAGCTAAAACATAATTACCATCTGCATCGGTTGCAACGCCGATGGTAGTTCCCTTGACTTGTACTGATGCTCCAGGAATTGGCATCCCATCCTCTGCACTGGTAACAGTACCGGAAATTTGCACTGTTTGCGCTTGTAGGAGATTTATCCCCACAAACACAACAGCTACAAGGAATACGCATAGTCTTTTCATAGAAATAATTTTAGGTTTACAAATAGAGCTAATAATGGTTAAAAACACATGAAAAGTTAAAGCATGAATTTATTCAACACAAGTAATCAGCAAATTAATTACTAACAGCCGTTAATGATATTAACCTACAGGATAATTTAGGTATTTAAAACCCGTAAACAACAAGTAAACTTTTACTCAAACAATATGTGTTTATGCTGTATAACAATACTTTAGAAAAGTGGGAACAACTGTAAAACAACTTAATAACGCTACCTAAGAATAGAATAAACAACAAAGCGTCATATAGATTATATCTATCAATGGGAAAATACTATAAAATACATTCAATAATTTTCTCTCAGATATTAATAAAACACACCACAAAAAGAACAAAAAAGGGTTCAGTACCTAGAAATTAAAGACCAAAAACACTAACAATAAATAATAAAAATTAAATTTTAAAATCAGAAGTGGAGGAAGAAATATACACAACCATACCCTTGACCATTACTCCTACCCTAATTATTTGAATGGCTAGATCAATAACATTTATCTCCCAATTGAAAAGTTTCCCATCACAATTTTCCCATCGACACTTACACCTACCACATTAATAATATAGGGAGAAATTCCTGGAATAATTAGAAAGCTTACGCTCGTTGCACCTTTTCCTGAAGTCCATATGTCAGGGTCCCAGAGGACTGTTTGCTGAATCCTAAGAGACTGTTTTTCAGAAACCTCAACTGGATCAATGGAAAATTCACTTGGAGAAGTGAATCCTTGTATCACAAATTCAAAATAGGGTTTTGCTGGAGCCTCTCCTCTTCTTCCGTAAGATAAGATTACACCATTTCCCCCTCGCGCACCCCAAAACGCTGCGCTTGCCCCCCTAAACAGCTCAATACGTGCTATGTCTCTTGGATCCTGTGATAAAAATTCGTCGGCGCTTACCACCACATCGTCTCGGATGAATAAGGGTTCATTGCTGTACAATATGCTTGATGGGCCTCGAAACATGATGGTATTACCTGAAATGATTAGACCAATCGCCTTTTCTTGCAAAACTTCAAAAACAGTACGGTGCGCATCGCGTGTATTAATAAAGATGGTTTGGTCAGGACGACCATAGGGTGATACTGACACAGGCGGTCTTGGAGCAGATGATTTTGATCTTTTCCAATTACTTCCTCTTTTTATTATCTCTTGATATCTTGTATTTTCTGAAAAATAATAGCTAGTAGCTGGCGTATCATCCTCAACAAGTTCAATGTTTGGGCGAACTCCGCCTGATATTAGCGATGGAGTTATTTCTACCCTTGCACTATCGGAAATGTTAACACCCTCGAAAGTAAACACTCCACTTTCATTGGTTTTTGCTTTATAAACTCTTTGATCGCCAAAACTACGTTTTAGCTCTACTCCCACATTTGAAACTGGCTGATTTGTATAGGGATCAAGTACGAAGCCCGTTACCGTAGCACCAAATCTACGTTGCTGAATATTATTACCGTTGTTATACATATTTAGCTCGGAGTAACTGGGGACTTTGTAAGAGCCAAACTGAATGAGCATATCCAATTGTTCAAGCATCTTATCGTTGTCGATAGCCAGTAGATCAGGAGGGATACTCTCTAGATTTGTGAAATAGGACGTAATAAACAAATGCCTATAGATATCATTAGAATTAATCGACCTTTCACTGCTGGTAGTAACAGAAATTGACATATCACTTTGAACTGGCTGTGCGTTCGAGTCTGTTGTCTCAAGAGTTAATAACATCACCTTATGATCGTCCATATCCATAAGGTGGGTGGCTGGTACAAGATAGGTTTGGTCATTCTTATTAATGTATATGGGTCGCTGAGATACCAACGATAAACCTTTTGAATATAGCTCTACAACTGCCACTCCCGTTTCAAGGTCGCTTTGGGATAAAGACACATCTTTCCACATATATGGATTTATTTTCAATTTTTTGTGATAAAGTAATCTTGCCCCCATACGAACAACCAGAATCATCTCATTACAATCCTGAAAGGTTGAGTAGAAACTAATACCCAAAGAGTCGGAATACGAAGGTTGAATCCTAATACCAACACCATTCGGTAGCACTTCAGGTAAGGCTAATGCAACACCCGAGCCGCTGCTCTCAAATTCAACATGATATGTCTTGTCAATCTCAGGAATAAACACTAGCGACCCAAGCCCATACTTACTGGTTGAAAATTCTGCTACTACAGCTCCTGAACTACAAACTAATTTTCCCGACCCATTTATGTACTCTCCAATACCATTGGTTGACTTTACAACCAACCGGTTTTCAATACCGGCAATCAGATTCCCACTTTCAGCCTTAACCTCTATGCTTACCTGTCCCTTTCTTCTGTCCAATTCTTCATTAAAACTTTTATTCAGCCTGATCTCCTTGCGCGATATCCTATTGGCGTAATCGGGGTTTCTAATGTAAAAGCTATATACGAAATAGTCCTCCCAAAAGCCGTTAGCCATAATATCGGTGTAGGCTTTTATAAAATAATTTCCATCCGGGAGATCGTTATCTAGCCACACTTCGCCAGAGGCAACACCTTTCTCTACCTTGAAAAGGTACTGGCTTACAGCCCTACCGTTAAAGTCGTAAAGATTAACATAAAGGTTTGCTGGAATTGAATCTAACACATTGATATACCCATCGAATAGGTAGGCTTTGAACCACAAAGATTCGCCTACGCAATACTCTGCCTTATCGAAATGCATGAACATTCTATTGGCTGGATTAGCGCGAACGAAGTTTGCTGTCAGATTTTCTACTGAATCAACAATCTGATATTGATCAGAAATTTGCGACAAACCTACACTACTGTTTAAGATTAGTCCAAGTAGAAGTACTTTTGTAATATCTCTCATAAAAAATATTTTGATAAACTATCTTGTAGTTTTGGTTCTGCTATACCAATGGAAAATTTGCGTATTAAAAAAAAAGGCTGACCAGTTTGGCCAGCCTTTTTTTAAACACACTCTATTGGTAACCAGGATTTTGCTGACCTGCAAGAACTGGATTTGCACTAGTCTCAATGAGAGGTAATGGCCATACAAATCTATAATCATCGTATACGTAATTCACGATACCAAAACTTTCATCAGGGCCAGTTCCAAACTCACCAGGATTACTGAACCACTCAGCGGGTACAGGGTTGAGGTTAGCTACCTTTGCAGGGATACCGTTAATCGGGAAGTGTGGACAGTGTTGCAGCCTATGAATATCTGGCCACCTGCGACCTTCCATCACAAACTCAATACGACGCTCAGCAAGAATAGCCTCAAGCAAATCAACATTTGTTCCGAAATCGGCTGCTGTGTAGCTCTGATTGGCAGGGTCAGCCAAGGACCTATCGCGCACCTCGTTAAGTAAGGCCAAAGCGTTTGCATCGGGGGCTCCAGCAGGTGTTAGTCGAGCATATGCCTCAGCAGTATTAAGCAGCACCTCTGGGTACCTCATCATAGGGGAAGGATCGGTATAGTTCGTAACATCCCTATACTTATTCGTGTACACCTGTCCACCAACCTTAAAGATCATATCTGTATCTGGCACTTCGTCGAGATTAGGTAGATCATCTGCATCATCTCCTTTCCTTCTTAGGTCATCTGGTAACCAGAATGAGTTTCTCCAAATAATTGGGCTTATACATACCAGCATTCTACGCTTGTACTGCGAGGCTAATGCAGCATTTACGCCTGGATTGTTTGTGCCAGAGTTTTGCATTCCAAACACATACTCTTTGCTACCATAATTTCCATAAGCCAACCAAGGTGCTGCCTCCATAGCATACTCACCAGCATAAACTCCAGTAACGAACTTGTTACCTTCTGTAATCACATCTTCCCAACGATACATATGTTGGTAAATTCGGGTTTTATATGCTGCTGCTGCCCCTTTTGTTCCGCGAGCCATTTGATAATTTCCAGACCAACCAGACCTTAACGGTAGCTTGTCTTCAGCATAATTTAGATCCTCTAAAATTTTTCCATAAACAAAAGCAACGGACTCACGCCCTTTTGTTCTTCCCTCATCAATAGCTGCTACTGTTGTAAATGGTGTATCATGGTAAGGCACACCCATATGTGAAGCATCTGCAGAATGTTTATAAGGCCTAGCGAAGAGCACCAATAGTTCATGGTATGCTGCTGCACGAAGTAGCCTTGCTTCTCCCTCGTATCTCTCGGCAGCTTCGGTAGTAATCACATTGTTCTGCGCAGCTGTTCTAACACCATCAATAACAATATTACAACGATTGATCAACATATAAGTATCTGACCAATAGTAAACATTATTGGCGGTTGTAGGGTCATAGGTTCCCTCGTAGGTGAACCTATAAAAGGCCTGCTGATTAACAGCATCCTCTCCACGGCAATCGCCTTGCTGAACAAATGCAGCACCAAAAGGATATCCTCTATATTGAGCAGATGTAGTAAAGTAATATCCTCTTTGAGCAGCATTATACATTCCTACCACTGATAGTTCTACCAACTCAGGTGTAGAAAACGCTGTTGTTTCTGAAACTTGATTGTAAGGATCTAGCTCAATAATCTCCTCACAAGAGTTGAAGAGTAGCCCAAAGATGAACAGAGGCACAAGGACTAACTTCCTGGCTATCTTAAAATCTATTCTTTTCATAGTATAGTGTATTTAAAATTTACAATGTGAGGTTAATACCGAAAGTAATGGTTCTCATCCTAGGAGTAAGGTTGAAATCAACTCCTCCATTCTCTTGCTCTGGGTCAATCCCAGTATAATCGGTAATCATAAAAAGTTCTTGCCCCTGAGCAAAGATTCTTAATCCTGTAATACCAACCTTGTTCACCAATTCGGCAGGCAAGGTGTAACCAATCACAAGATTTTGTAGCTTGAAGAAATCACCCTTTTCAACGAATCGGCCATTGGTTTGGTTAGAAATATTCACAAAGTTACCACCCTGTGACCACAAACGTGGTGTCCATCCATCGCCAGGCTCACTTTCGCTTTGCCATCTTCCAAGTATTTCACTGCCATTATTTGTAAATGAGTGCTGAGTTAAATCATCACGAGTACGGTTCATAATATAATTGCCTCCGCTAAAACGGAACATCATGGCAAAATCGAAATCCTTAAAGCGAAGATTTGTTGTTAAGGCACCAAAATATGTTGGAAGCGATGGCCCAAACAGTTTTTTGTCCTCAGATGCACTCAGTGAGGATGCTTGTGAGATATCATGTGGGTTATTAGGGTCGTACACAACATATGTAGATGTTGGAATATTACCCTGCACTAACGAACCATCAGCCTTCCTATAAATTGGGTTACCATTAGCAGCATTAACCCCTTGGTAGTCATACCCATATATCGACCTAATGGATTCTCCTACGCGAATAATAACATAGTTATTGGGGAACATTTCTTCTTGCTCACCAACTAGTGAAACCACCTCATTCTTTACAAAGCTCACATTACCGCTAACGGTCCACGAAAAATCACGAGTTCTTATGATATTTGCCTCAGCAAAAAATTCATGCCCCCAGTTTCTGAGCTGGCCAACATTGTCGCTGTAACTATTGCCGAAAATACCAAACGAAGGTGGAGTAGGCACCGAAAGTATAAGGTTATCAAGGTCGTTTACGAAATAGTCATACGAGAACTTGTATTTACCATCCATAAACATTGCATCAATACCACCGCCAATTTTCTTGCTAGTCTCCCACTGTAATTGATCATTACCCATTTGAACAAACCCTATACCGTTATTGTCACCATACTTAGCCGCTCCATATAAACCTGCGTAAGGGTAATTACCCACAGAGGTATTACCTACCTCAGCATATGAGGCACGAATCTTTAGATCATTTATAAAGTCTAAACTCTCCATGAACGATTCTTGAGATATTGTCCACCCTACAGAAATACCTGGGAATACACCATACTTGTTAGCTTCGGGCATAGATGAAATACCATCGTAACGTAAAGATGCTTGCAAGAAGTACTTATCAGCAAAGTTGTAGTTAACCCTACCGGCATAAGAAATGAAACCATTCTCAGTTAAGCTACCCCCTGCATCTGCAGTTCCAAACGAACCAGTTATCACATTGTGCTGAAAAAAATTGTTGGAAAGATCCATTCCGTAGGCAAAGAACGAATTAACTCTTTGCTTTTGGAACTCACTAACTAAAGTTACCCCAAGATTGTGAGAATCTCCAAATGTCTCGTTATATGACAATACATTTTGATAGTTCCACCTTAAATAGTTTGCATAATTATTATAAACCCTACCATTTACACTTTGACCATCACCGTGTATTGGGTTATAGTACAGAAGACCTTCAGATTTGTTTGCATCAATACTCATTTGTGTTCTAAAAATCAACGAAGGAAGTAACGTTACGTTTGCAAATGCATTACCAATAGTTCTAAACAACTTTGTATTCAACTTATTATGGTCTAGCACATAAACAATATTGGGTAGGTTATCACCAATTGTAGTGGCATTGTTCCAACGGCCAACCAATCCAGGGGATGCGAAATCAATATTATATCCTGTTGGGTGATTATCGTTGTAAATTGGTGTATTAGGCAACTGCCTGATGGCTGAAAATATATTACCCGACAGTGAATTCTCGCCTGTATTCATACCAAAATACTCGGTTTGAGTAACACCTAAATTGGTTCCAACAGACAGCCACTTCGTTACTTTTTGGTCTAGATTAGACCTAAATGTGAATCGATCCATTTCATTAGGACGACTTACACCTTCCATAGCAGAGTAACCAAGTGAAAAGTAGTAGTTGGTCTGATCAGTTGCTCCTGATAAAGAAAGGTTATGATCCTGCTGGAAAGCATCGCTCCTGAGAACTGCTTTCTGCCAATCTGTATCAACAGCTGGACCTGCATCACCATTAGCAAAAGCAATTTCAGATAATCCCCTATTAGTTCTTTTCTCATTGTTAATCAGAATTGACTCTTCTGCATTCAAAAGGTCAAATAGCTTAATTGGCTGAGCAACTCCCAAGTAGTTGTTGTAAGTCATTCTATACCGCCCTTTCTGACCTTTCTTGGTGGTAATAAGCATAACCCCGTTAGCCGCTCTTGAACCATAAATAGCGGTTGCAGAACCGTCCTTCAAAATCTCAATTGATTCGATATCAGCAGGGTTAATGTCTCCCAATGCATTATTATCGGCATATCCCCCTAGGTCACCAGTAAATATTGGTACACCATCAACAACAATTAGAGGATAGGTGCCAGATGTTATAGACCCAACCCCTCTAATACGGATACGAGGAGCAACACCAATAACACCTGATGTTGTTGTAACCTGCACACCAGCAGCACGACCAGCGAGCTGAGATTCAAAACTGGGTGTTGCAAGGTTAGCAATCTCATCACCTTTTACCTGAGTAATTGAACCTGTGATTTCCCGCTTACGCTGTACACCATACCCAACCACAACAATCTCTTCAAGATCCAAAACATCAAACTCCAATGTAAGATTGATAACCTGCCGCCCCTGAATTTCTACCTCTTGAGTTCTAAAACCCATAAAGCTAACCAGAAGCGTTGTTGCATTTTGTGGAACATTAATGGTGTATTTGCCATCCACATCGGTGGCAACACCAATTGTAGTCCCCTTAACCTGCACTGAAACGCCAGGAATGGGCATTCCATCTTCGGCACTAGTAATAGTACCGGTAACCTGCACTGTTTGTGCCTGTAGGAAATTGACGCCTACAAAAACAAAACATGCAAACAGTAGACATAGTTTTTTCATAGAAATAATTTTAGGTTTACGAATAGAGCTAATATATGTTAAACACACTGCTAATATAATTTTTTTTAAAACACACAAACATCTACGACTGATAAAAATCACATTTATGATATTTTATGATATTTTTTTAAATAAAACTTAATTGTTTGTGAAAAATAATCTTCTAATAATCAATAGTATTATTAAAACTATTGATCAATAAAAATATTAATCAAATTGTTTAAACCCGTTAAAAAGCCTAACAACAAAGGGCTAGCATAATTATCCTTAGAATTCGACAGATAATCGGCTTTAAAAGAAAATAAATATAGACGCTATCTATTTAACTTCAGCTATTCCTAATTCAGGAAAGTACTGTAAGCAAAGAGGCCCATCCTGGTTGGTGGACCTCTTTGCTTACAGTTTTCTAAAACACTTATTATTAAAACAAAAAATTCAGCCCTATATACGTGCCGCTAGCACCATCACGCTCATCAAAAGGACGGCCATGGTCGATGGCGATGATAAAGTTGCGATTCATGACTACCCTGAGGCCTGCGCCATAGCTTAGGTGTAACGATTCCGTATCGGTTCCAAAAATACCGTCTCTCGTCAAATCGTGCTCTGGGGTTTGCCAATCGTAGCTGGCCCAATCGACATTGCTTGTGTTAACCTTAACAGGTGTTACAACCTGTCCTCCATCGACAAAACCGTTGAGCGATAGGTAGAAGTTTTGCCCAATGAATTGGAATTTCATAAACTTCCAGCGCAGCTCCAAGTTTCCCCACGCAACGCCATCGCCAATAACGCGGTTACGGATTACACCGCGCAGCGATTTGCCACCACCTAACCCTTCGGATGTTGATCCCCTCAGAATAAGAGTGGTAATATTGGGCTGTAGGTAGAAAGGAACATCGCCAAAAACAGTTCCTTGGTATCCCAAGCGGTAGGCAAATGTAAGGCGCTCGGGGAGAAGGGTGAAGTACTGCCTATGGGTTAGGGTAAACTTCATATGCTGGTAGTTGGTGCCAATGCCCATAAAGGAAGGAGCGTAGGTAAACACCGCCTCGGTCCACATCCCGCTGTTTGGATTGGGCTCGTTATCGCGGGTATCGTAAACAACACCTGCTTTTACATACGACACAAAGCTACCATCAGCCTCCTCGGGTGTTATCAATCCCCAGTTCATATAGTGGTCGTAAAGACTTGGAAAATTGGGTAGCAGATCCTCGGTTTTGCCCTCGTTCAACTTATCGATGTCCACAGCACCCACGTTGTAGTTGAGCAGCCACACACCTGCTGCCCAGCCAAAGTTCTCGAGGGGAAGCTTACCCTGCAGGTCGACGGCAAAACGAAACAGCTTACGGTCGTACTTGTAAAAGGCGCGAGAGAGGTACTCTGGATCGTCACTATTGGTCCAATGGGAGTTGTAAACCGACTCGTAGCCGTTATATCCAAAGAAATCGTACATCCTATCGGTGAGGTAGCTCAAATCGGTGGTAACCCTTATGCCGGGGATAAGGTACTTGGTGTCGAAAAAGATGCGGTTAATTCCGCTCCCCTTGGTATACCTCGACCATTCCAAATACAGGTTATGCTTAAAATCGGGGTACATCGTGCCATCGCCATAGTTAAATAGGCTTAGCAAAGCCCCATACTGAAATCCTAAATCGGAATCGAACGAAACTACGGGCAACCCTCCAAAGTTCCAGCCAGTTTTCACCGTCTCTTCCTTGGGTTCGTTCCTAGCATCCTGCGAAATAGCAGCAAATGAGATTAGCGCAAACAGCATAACTGCTGTGGATTGGAGCATCAACTTCATAGCTTAAGATTTTAGTTTCTCAAATGTACATTTTTTCTATAAACGATGACATACCGACTACAAAAAATGCTTGTTGCATAATATGTGCAGATAGCATACTTTTGACGTTGAAAAGTATTGGTACAATACCTTTATATTATATAAGTAGAAAAATGAAGATAATTTGCATTGGGCAAAGCTATGCCGATCATGTAAGGGAGATGAATTCCAGCACACCTAGTGAACCCATATTTTTTTTCAAACCCGACACCTGCCTGCTTCGAAAGAATCAGCCCTTCTTCTACCCTAACTTTTCAAACGAGATTCATTATGAGCTTGAGGTTGTGCTAAAAATCTGTAGGCTTGGCCGTAATATCAGCGAGCGCTTTGCCAACAGATACTACAACGAGGTGGGTTTAGGCATTGACTTTACTGCCCGCGATTTGCAGAGGGACTGCAAAGCGAAGGGATTACCCTGGGAGATAGCCAAAGCGTTTGACGGATCGGCACCCATTAGCGAGTTTAAAGGTAAGGCTGAATTTCCTGACCTTGGTAATTTGGATTTTTGGCTTGAGAAAAATGGAGAAGTGGTTCAGAGAGGAAACACTGGCGATATGACGTTTAACTTCGACCAGCTAATTGCTCACATATCTAAATACACTACCCTAAAAATAGGCGATCTGATATACACTGGAACACCTGCCGGGGTCGGCCCGGTTGCCATTGGCGATAGGCTTAAGGGCTACCTTGGGGGCGAACTTATGCTTGATTTCTTTGTACGATAGCGCATCTTCAGCGTTTTTGTATTGCCATAGCTGCGCTTTTCCCCGCTAACCAACCAGTTGAGTAGGCTATTTGTAGATTATAGCCACCAGTAGAGCCATCCAAATCGAGCAGTTCGCCGGCAAAATATAACCCGTTAATTTTCTTTGAACCCATCGTTTTCTGGTTAACCTCCTTAAGCGAAACACCACCAGCCGTTACAATGGCCTCGGGCCATGAGCGTTGGGCTAACACCTCGAATCGCTGCTCCTTTAGCCAAAGGCGAATCGATTTTCGCTCGTCGGCTGTAAGTCGGCCCAAATTTTTCTGAGCGGCCAAACCCAGCTCATCAATCATCTCCAAAGCCAAATCGTGCGGTAACAAGCGTTTGGCCAGATCGGCCACAGCTATTCTAGGGCTTTCATCCACCTCGCGAATGATTCGTGCATCAAGCTTATCATGGCTTAGCGCGGGTTTGAGATCGAGCTCCAGCTCCACCCTGCTTCCCTTGGCTAGTGCAAATACTATCCTACGGCTAAGCCTAAGCATAATGGGGCCATTAAGACCATAGGGTGTAATTTCGAGCTCACCAAACTCCTCATCGACCTTTTTCCCCTCGATGAATAGCGAAAGGTTAACGTTACGCAATAATAGGCTCTTCTTTAAACTATACGTGGGTCGGGTTTCGACCCCAACAAGGGCGGGTAGCAAAGGGGTTATGGTGTGACCAAGGCTCGATGCTAGCTCGTAACCATGGCCCGTTGAGCCAGTGGCGGGGTACGACTTTCCACCCGTGGCAAGAACTACCGAACGGCAGCTCACCTCAGCCATATTTCCCGACTTATCGGTATACCTTACACCCGCAACGGATCCCTCTGAAACAGTAATACCTGTAACCCTGGTGTGATTTTCAATCCTAGCACCCTTTGCCCTAGCCCATTTCACAAGGGCCTCGGCAACATCCCAAGCCTTTCCACTAACAGGAAAAACACGCATACCTCGCTCCACTACAGTGGCTACTCCCTGCTCATTAAGCAATCGAATAATATCATCGCTAAAAAATGAGCTAAAAGCATCGCGAAGGAAACGGGGCTCAGGGAAGATATCGTTAATAAATTCGCTGAAGGGTTTTGTGTTGGTTATGTTGCATCGGCCCTTACCAGTAATCCTTAGCTTGCGGGCAGGCTTTTCCATCTTTTCCAGCAAAAAAACGTTAGCGCGATCGGCAGCAGCCTTTCCTGCGGCTAGCAACCCGGCTGGCCCTCCCCCTATCACCACAACATCAACACTATTCATGCCTTACAAGATCAATATTACAAATTAATTACACCTGCATTACCCGTAATGCTCAGGTTACTTTTTGGTTGCAACCGACCTGAATATGGGGTAACGTTTAAAAACTTTTTCGTAGTAAGGCGACCGTTCATACAAAAAGTTAAGCTGGGCGTACGCATTGGATGCAAACTCCTTGTCGCTGCTTTTCTTGGCTTCAAATTCGGCTTTCAGCTCGGGGTTGGAGTTGAGCATCTCGAGGGCAAAATCCTCGAATACGTATGGTGAGAAATACTCCTTACGCTGCAGCATTGAGTCGAAGTAGTTCCAAGCGAAGTAGGAGTCGGCGCTTTGTGGCTCCAACATCTCAACCAGGAACTGATTTGCTGGCTGGTTCATGGGCACAATGTAATCGCCCTCGTAAAACTGTATTTTCTGAATCTCCTTACGTACCTCCACATCGCTATGCAGGTGATGCCCATTTGAATTCCAACTGAAGCTCGACTTGTAACTGGTGATGTAGTATGCCTCAACCTCCATAATGGTGTCGTTGGCAAACCGTTGCATGTTCACATCATTAATCTCGAGACGATGAATAACATCGTACCAAGCTTGAGGAATGTAGTAAAACTCGGGAGCAGTAATGGTAATAGCAGGCTTATAGTGTTTAAAGAATGGGATATCCTTTGTAAATGGCCTATTTCGATCGTAATGTAGGCGTTTCCCTCCTGTAATCTTGCTATCTACCAGCTCGGCCTCGTACCCCATGAATGGAATTACTCCCTCCTGATCTTTATCCAACTCCCACTGAATAACAAACTCCGCTTGGCTGGCGGTGTACTCATCGGCCTGCTGCTTCAGCAAGGCCATTTGGTAACCATTGTCATGGGTAAACTCAAGCGAAGCTTTTATGAACTCGTACGTAGCAAGCACCCTGTCGCTAAACGATTTGAACATATGGGCCTCGGTCATAAACGAAATGGTGTTAAACATCCTTCCAAAGCCAGATGTGTAGCGGGGGGGATTGGGGCTTTGCTGTATACCGCTTTCGGGGGTTTGACCCATGGGCGACACGTAGTAGATCATCGGATATCCACTCTCCTCCATGGCGTTAAATAGGTAGGGCTCCATCACCTCATCGTAATAGCTACCAAGCATAGGAGGCATCTCCTGCGGATGCGATGATATAAGCGTCATCACATACTGATAATCGGCCCCATTGGTAGTATGCGTATCTATCAGTAGATTTGGTTTCCAATGATGAAAGATGCGAGCGAACGACTGGGCGTTACGGCTCTCCATGGGAGCAAAATCTCTATTCAAATCTAAATTTCGGGCATTAGCCCTAAACCCCTGCATTTCGGGACCGTTTTGGTTAGCCCTATTGTAGTGCGAACGGTTGTGTGCACCACCAATATTATAAACTGGCACAATGCAAAGCACGGTGCTATCCATAAGGGTCCACAGGTCATTTTTCTTCGAAAGGATATCGCGGGCAAGCTGAATGCTGGCATCAACGCCACAGGGTTCGCCGGGATGAATTCCATTATTCACCAGCACCACTCGGAAACCTTTGCTTCGCAAAATCTCTGGGTCGAACACCTTAATTCTCGAAATAACAAATAAATGCAGGGGCTTACCAAAATCGGTGGGGCCATACTTAATTAATTTTGCCTCACGATGCTCCAGGTCGAGCGCTCGGTAAGCGGCAATGGCCTCATCGTAGGTTACGCTGTAGTTCTCATGGAAACGCAGCTCAACTTGTGGAGTGCTGGTTACGTTTTTTTTGTAGATATGCTTAGCCACACTGATAAAAGCTAACGCCAGCAGGGTGGTTAGCAAAAAGTATCGAAAAAACTTGTTCATAGCCTATGAAAATATGTTTAGTGAATAGGACGCAAAAATAGGTAAAAGGTTGAATTGAGGGAGAAGATTAATATCATCAGAAAATACCACATTGTGCCTTTCTACAGCCCTAGTTCCTCTTTTAGCCCCATGTAGAAACCCACCTGTCCTGCTGATAGTCCAGACATGATGCCCATCACTATTGCAGATTTAATATCCAATTTTTTGTTCACCAACACATCCACAAGGTTGTTGGCTACCTTAAACGCCTCAGCGCCAAGCATGGTATCATGGGCCAACTGGTTGTTTGCCTCCTCAAAAAACCTTTTGGTTTCCAAAAATCTACTCCTATGCCTCTCGATAAGATGTGGAAATGCTGAAAATTTGCGACTAAAATTCTCAAATCTATTGGAAAGATTAGGAATAACTTTGCACGGTATCTTCTCAACCGGAATTTCCCTTAGTGCATAAATCTCCAAATATCTAAAAACACCAACCAGACCAAAGGCATCAAGATCATCGGCAGAGGAAACCAGATCGACAAGCGGAAGTGAAGTTCCAGGGCCAAAGCCAACCGACTGTTTAAGGCTTTTATCATCGTGGTGCTCAATGGCATAAAGCGTATCTTCAGCACTAGGCAGGGTAAGGTGAGGGTATTTGCTAAGGAAGTGTTCACAAAGCGCCTTGCTAAAATTCCCGTGGCGCTCGCCGTGGTCAACAGTAAGGCCTGTATCATGAAACATACTTGCAACCAGCGCTTGCTCTACAAAAGGACAGGAAGCTGAGGCCATGGTATAGGTATGCGTAAGCAGCTCCTTGGCATACCCCCACACCCGCTCATGGTGGCTAACGTCGTGCGAGGGCAAGTGAACATCCCTATACAACGAATGGAGAAAAGCGTAAATGGAAGGGTTCCATTTTTCCTCGGCCAGCTTTATGTCGTTTGCCAAATTATTCACAATACAGATTTAGTACAAAGGGCAACAAATGAACAGAGGCAGAAAGTTGATTTCTGCCTCTGCCCGCCAATACGTTTAATCGACTACACTTCGGCTTTGGCTTGGTTTTCTATCATATCGTATGCCAAATCAAGTATAGTGGTGTCGTCAAGTGTCACAATTCCGCCATCGGGTCCTTGCTCGTAATGAAACCCTACAGATTCGCCATTCTCCCAATTGGTGCCGCCAAAATAATTACGAACGGTCTCCGCATTCAGGTTCAACTTCTCTGCAATAATCTGCATAGTCCCATCAGGAAGTTGGTCCTTAACCCTCCTGAGCTCGTTAAATGTGATTGTTTTCGACATAGCTTTGCTGTTTAGTTAAGTAATAATGTGCTATAAAAATAAAGAATACAATTCAAATTAAAAAATTATTAAGCGTGAATTAATGCTTGTTAACTCATATTAACTTACAAACCGACAGCCGCACGGCAAGCTGTAGCACAGCCCTAAAAGCAACTACTTTTGGGGCTTCTTAAAAGATTTGATAAATTTGTGTGCTTTGTCAGCATACCTTACTTTGTCCGTATTGGTTTAACGAATACCATTTCATAATGTTTAGCTTTGGCCCTTGATTTTTGAATAATCGGTGGTTAGCAAAACACCCGCATACGCATGAGCAACACTCCTATAAAAATGGTGGTAACCGACCTCGATGGCACCTTACTAACCTCCACCGAGATGGTTAGCGATGAGGATCTAAACACATTACATCGGCTTGGCAAGATGGGTGTTGCTAGGGTAGTTGCCACAGGCCGATCGCCATACTCTTTCGGAAAGGTTATCCCAAGCGATTTTCCCATCGACTACCTGGTTTTCTCGTCGGGGGCAGGTGCCATAAAGTGGAGCGATAACCAAATACTCTACACAACCCAAATTACCAGCACCCAGGTGCAGGGTGTTGTGGATGAGCTAGTAGCCCATGGAGTAGATTTTATGGTGCATGAACCCATTCCTACCAACCATCGATTTTTATACCACCAGAGCAGCAAGAGCAACCCCGACTTTACCCGCAGGGTACAAATATACTCCCAGTTCTGTCAGCCCTACATCCCGGGTGTGGCTTACGAATCGGATGCTACTCAGATCATAGTTATTCTCCCCTGTGATGTGAAGTGGTTTGAATCTTTAAAAACCAAGTTTCCCGACCTAAAGGTTATTCGAGCCACATCGCCCCTGGATGGGCAATCCATTTGGATGGAGATTTTTCGTAGTGATGTATCCAAGGCCTATGGTATTGAATGGCTTTGCCAGAACCTTGCCGTTAGGCCCAACGAGCTAATGGCCATTGGCAACGATTACAACGATTTGGATATGCTAAACCACACACCGCATAGCTTTATGGTAGATAATGCACCAGACGAGCTAAAAGGGCAGTTTAGGGTAGTGCGATCGAATAACGAATCGGGGTTTAGCGATGCGGTGGGAAGGATGATTAAGATTTAGGAAATCGAATTTGACCCTTCGTTACGATGGTTGAACCGCAGTCGGTCTATTCTCCGTTCGGAGGTGGTTGTACCACCGTCGGTCTATCCTTGTGGGTTGCTCCCACACAACAAACAATCGCACTCCAAGAATTTACTCCTTAGCTTCGGCCCCATTCGGACCTGGTTGCAGTTGAGGCAGGCTTTTTTGCAAAGACTCCAGCAGTCGGTTAGCTGTGTATAAAGTTCCTCACATCAGAATGCTCAACCAGAATCGGAGTTTTAGCTATACTTGCTGGGTAGAACCTACCAGAGCCTGTCTACCAACAGGTAGAGCAGGTAAACCCGAAGAGATAACTACGACTGAGGCGAGAGCCTATAGCCGAACGGTGCTTGAGTTTAATACGCCCCCATCTATCCATCTATCGATTGAATATCCCTAACAATGTACACATCGTAATCGCCTAGGAACTGGAAGCCGTGCTTTTTGTATAGCGCAATGGCGGCTGCGTTGGATTGGTGTACCTCAAGCTTTATTTGGTAGCCCTTTCGCTTGGCAAAGCGAAGCGATTCGCGGGTTAGTAAATCGCCAATTCCTCGGCGTTGATATTTGGGTAGCACGCCAAAATGGTGAAGATGCAGCCTTCGCCCATCAAAAGTCATCCACGCGGTGCCCACCACCTCATGGCTGGGAGTAACGGCAACCAGCAGCTCGCCACCGAGCGAAATGCTATGCTCTACAATCTGTTGATTGTCGCCTCGCTGTGGATTTCCCAAGCCAGTTGCAACCCAAAGCGACATAACCTGATCAAAATCTTCAGGCTTATAACTTCTGATATGCACATCTACCATCATAATAGCACAAGGATTTACCTGCAAAGGTTAGTTAGCTTAAATTTTTGGCCTTTAGGTAGGGAACGTAATCCATATCGACTCCCTGTATATGCTGAATTAGCCAATCGCGAAGGAATGAAAGGATCTCGATGGATAGCGATGAGGGATTGTACTTCAGCTGCTTATTATACCTCACTATCGACTGCTCAAAGTACTCATGCAGGGCGATATGATTTGCCAAGTAGGGATAGCTGGCCTCCCTAAGCAACGACTCCTCACGCCTAAAGTGCTTTTGGGCGTACACGAATAGCTTATCCAAAACTTCGGAAAGAATATCTTGTGCTTGACCTTGGGTAAGCGAAGAGTAAAGGGTATTTATTAGCTCGAAAAGCCCCTTGTGATCCTCATCAATACTATCTACCCACACGCTGTAGCGACTGCTCCATTTAAATAGTTCCATGGGATTAGTATTCGATTTGTTTGCTTATGCAAATTAACGAATAATTATTATCCGCAAATATGCCTAAAGTGATGAAAAACTTATGATACAACAAAATAATAATGAATTCGACATTGCGAGCCTGCCTTTGCCCTGCCTTTGGCCTGCCTTTGCCCTGCCTTTGCCGGCAGGCAGGCGGCAGGCAGGCGGCAGGCAGGCGGTAGACAGGGAGTACTTTTAACAAAGATGCAATTTACTGTAAATCAGAGCTAAAGATTACATCTCCCGACAAACAACGTCGGGATCGCAATGACGCAAAAATGATATAGGTATCAAATAACGAATAATAATTACAAAGGTTAGTCCATAAACTTGTACCCCACACCCTTTACGGTACGAATAAACTCATCGCCAATCTTTTCGCGGAGTTTTCTGATGTGAACATCAATGGTTCGGTCGCCCACAATGATATTATCGCCCCATACCGTTGCGAAGATTTCGTCGCGGGTAAACACCTTTTGCGGCCTGCTAAACAAAAGGGTTAGCAGCTCGAATTCTTTCTTGGGCAGGGTAATCTCCTCCCCATCCTTCATCACCACGTACCTCTCCTTATCGATCAGTATTCCTTTCTCAGAAAGGGCTGTGGGGGTATCCTCAAAAATTTTCAGATCAACCCGCTTAAGCAAAGCCTTTACCCTGCTAACCAAAACCTTTGGTTTAATTGGCTTGGTGATGTAGTCGTCGCCACCTGCGTCGAACCCTGCAATCTGGGAGTAGTCTTCGCCTCGAGCCGTAAGGAAAGCTACCAGCGTATCCTTAAGGGTGCTGTGCCGGCGAATCTCCTCACAGGTTTCAACGCCATCCATCTCGGGCATCATCACATCAAGTAAAATTAGGTGCGGGTGTATCTCCTCGGCCATTGCAATGGCGTCGCGCCCATTGCTTGCGGTGTAAACTTGAAAATTGTCCTTTCGCAGATTGTAGCTAACGAACTCCAGAATATCGGGCTCGTCGTCAACCAGTAGAATTCGATAGTTTGAGTTGTTCATTGGAGCTTTATCCAATATTTAAAGGAGCTGGTTAATAACTAAAAGTATTTATCGGACAATGATAAACAAAGCTAGCGATTGCAATGTTAAATAAATATTAGCTTTAGGTAAAGGTATTGTTTAAAAACAAAAAAACCTGCCATCTCTGGCAAGTTTCTTTGTTTTTATCCTGCTCTACTTGTTACAATAAGCCTACCGTCCAGCCTTTAGCCCACTCTGGCACTGCCGTTCCTGCACCAGCACCTGTGGCATTTTCATTTACCGTGTAAAGAGCGGTATGCTCCTCGCCTGTTACTGTTTCGTTATCGGAATTTTTAACCACCAGCTCAGCTGCAACATCAACAAACTTAATGTTGGTTACCTTTAGGCTACTGTTTGCAATGTTTGCAATGGATTCGTCGCTACGAACCTCGATGCCAGTTTTCCAGTTTTTCACCACTACATTGTCTATACTTCCAGCAGTTCCTGCTCTTAGCATCATCCCTTGAGGCTCATCGCCTTGATCACCACTTCCAATTAACGTTACGTTTGAAATGGTTGGGTTTGCTACTGGAGTTGCGCTAAAATTTTTCGACCAATTATCGCATTCCATGCCCCTGTTACCATACCCTTGGTCATTTTTACCATACCAGTTCGATCCGCTACCAGACCATCCTTCGGTCCAATCGAACATATCATCCTCGATATGCGAACTTACGATATAATCAGCAGTAACAGTGCCACCGTAGAACTCTATGCCATCATCAGCATTTTCGTAAATTTGAACATACTCAATAGTTGTTCCGCTGCCCACTCCAAACAGTGAAAGGCCATTGTACTCCTTCTCGCTATTGAATGCTGCACCCGAGTATTCAATCCTAAGGTAACGAATAACACCTGAGTTGTCATCGTCAATGTTACCGCCATAGGGAACATCGCCTACCTCCGACATACCTCCGCCAGAGTTACAAGTGGCACTTCCGCAAATAACAAGTCCACCCCAATCGCCACGATTCTTCTGTGCCAAACCCGATGTCATTACAACTGGTTTATCCTTGGTTCCGTTAACAAAGATTTTTCCTCCTTGGTGAACAACAATTGCAGCAGAGGTGCCACCAACCCCTTCAATTAGGGTACCTGCTGGAATTGTTAGCTCTCCTCCTTCAAGCACATCAATCATTCCTGTTAGCTTGTAAGTTTTTGCTGGATCGAGGGTAACCTTGTCGGAGATATCACCCTGCCAATCGTTAGGATCCATTTGGTTTGTGTCAGGTTCTGGATCCGAATCTTCCTTACAACTTGTGGTTGCCACCGCAAAAGTTAAAAGGATTGCTGTTAATCCAAAAAGTGTCTTTTTCATTTGTCTTGTGTGTTTAGGTTAGTAAATTTATTTACGACAAAAGTAGCCCGGCCAAACCTTTTACTAGCTAACTGTACCTTATGTTAGTATTAAGATTGGATAAAGCAAGAGCTAAAATCGGTAGCCCAACTTTAAACTGGCAAGTACCCCCATTTGGTAGGACATCACTGTAATGGGACCATTTAGGTTTTCCTGCACTCTTTCAACTTTGGAATCCAGAATGTTTTTAAGGCTGGCGCTAACCGAAAAGCGTTTGTTAACGTTGGATTTCACAACCAAATCGAGAGAATTTATTGCTTTGTTCACTATATTCCCAGCGGCGTTTGTGCCTATTGCATAGATGTTGTCGGAAGTGTAGTTGTATGCAAGGGTTACCATAACGTTGCTTTGGGAGTCGTTAAAATCTTTGATTAGTGTTAAGTCTGCATTAACAAGCCAGTCTGATGCGCCCGAAAACTTTGCCTTGTCGTGGGTAAAGCGAACACGGTAGTTGGTTTCATCAGAAATTTTATCGGAATCGAGCATTTGGTCGGTATGTAAATACGAGGCATTAACCCCACCATTGAGCCTGGTTGAACTACCGCTGTATATGCTTTTACGTAGTTCGAACTCCACGCCAGCCACATAGCCCCAGTCGCCAGTATTAAGGAAAGATATGTCGCTAGTAGCCGATGATATGGTGACTTCGTTAATAGGGTTCAAGATGTACTTTCCGTAACCAGTGATGGAGATAACCTCTCCGCTGCTTGGGAATAGCTCCCACTTCACATCCAGGTTATAGTTATCCGATGCGTACAAATCGGGGTTTCCGAGCTTAACCTGCGTAACCTCCTCGTAAATAAACAGGGCACGCTCCTTAAACTGGGGCAAGGTGTATGTTTTGCTAGCGGCAAGCCTAAGGTTTTGCTTTTCAGATATCTCGTATCGAGTTGTAATGCTTGGGAGCACTCCGAGTTTTTCAATAGCATCGCTTCTGTCACGAGGGTCGAGCTGAGTATTCCACCGTACATCTTGGTAAATGCTTTCGGCTCTTACACCTAACAGCGCGGTAAATTTTGGGGTTACATTGTACTCAAAGTTTAAATAGCCGCCTGAGATAATTTGAGTTCCACCATACTCCTGAGGTTTTAAAACATTTGGAACATACTGGTTGCCCCTAAATGTTTCGATGGTGAAAAAGTCGTTCTCTAGGTTTGGCTGATTAAAGTATGTATCCAAATTATTGGGGTCGACAATCATATTCTGCTTAATACGAAAGTTGAACTGGGTGGCGTTGAATTCGCGCTCCTTGAATCGAGCACCCC
>JAVERU010000043.1:0-21729 GCA_034006965.1 Tenuifilaceae bacterium | reverse complement strand
AAGTTGGAAGGTTGAAGCATGTTAATTCTGTCTTCTGACTTCTGTCTTCAAACCCAAACCAAAGATTTAGGTTTACTATAATTTACATTCTTCCATTAAATTTGTGGTAGAACCATATAATATATTTTAAATGTATTTTGTCGGTTAATGATGAAGAGTAATAGCAAAATATAAATGTACTAAGCCGAAAGCCCAGAATTGTATCACCCTACATGCTTGTATGGGAATATTAAGATTAGCCAAACGCCTCAAGCTTTTTCTGATCGACGACTGGTTTGAAACAGGAGCACGATTACGTTTAGGGTAATGATGGTAATAATGATTAGGTGAATCCAGCTAAACGATAAACCACCATCGAGCAGCAAGCTATATACCACAGGGCCAAGGGCCGTGCTGCCAATCATTACAAAGGTAAACAGGCTTCTAACCGTGCCCAGATTAAATGTTCCATAAATCTCTGCATATAATGCGTTGGAAACAGTGGGGTTTAGTCCACCCGATATGCCTACAAAAAGCCAGAAAAGTGATGTTGCCCATAGGCCTTTGAAAAGAATTAGGATTAGTAGCCCTGTAAGCAAGGGGATGAGCACCAGTGGATATGTTTTCTTGGCCGAAACCTTGTCAACAATTGGCCCGGCAACAATTGAGAAAGTGAACGAGGCAATGGCATAAACTGTAATGTTCAGCGCCATCCATTCAGCGCTCCAACCTTTATCCTCTGCAATAAAAGTTTGGAAAAAGAACAATGCCGTTTGGGTAAACCCCATGATAAAGGTGGTGGGTGCTATTAGGTAAAATGTTTTACTTCTCAAGATTTCCCTCTGGCGCCAGATCTTTTGGTCAGCATTCGTTTTCAGTTTGTTTTTTGATAAAGGCGAAGAATCCTCCACAATTTTATCGCTGCTAAAATTCCGCAGAAGCATCAGTGTGACAGGAAGGAGGATAAGAATTATGCTAATTGCGCTAACCAAGAAACTTTGTCGCCACCCTACCGCTCCAATTAGCAATACGATAAGTATTGGGAATATCCCTTCGGCCAAAGGGAACCCAAGGTAGGCTATGCTTAGAGCTTTACCCCTTGCCTTGCTAAAGTATCGGCCCATGGCGGTCATGGCGGTATGGCTAAGTAGGCCCTGACCAAAGAACCGAAGCATAAAAATGGCTATAAATAGGGTGAAAAGATTAAAGCTAAATCCTGCCACGATGTTTGCCGCCGTAATTCCAATTATAACAGCAACTGCAAACGATTTGATGTTGACCCTGTCAATAAGCTTCCCTACAAATATTATGGTTACACCGCTAAGTAGTGTTGCCGTTGCGTAAATTGCGCTGTATACCGTATGGCGTATTGACAAATCTTTTAGTATGCTTGGGATATACAACGACAGCAAGAAGGTTTGCCCAAACCCTGAAAAAAATGCAAGAAGAATTGCGAATAGCAATATCTTCCAGTTCGATATAAAAAACCTGTAGTAGTTCAAGATGTTTTGTTTTTGCTGCACAAAGATAACTCACACAATTTATTGTACCGAATTGATTCATATCAATGAGTAGCTGAACCCCGTAATTTTCCCTATCTTTACACCAAAATACAATTACACTTTCGCCCTAGGGTTAAAGCCATTCAAATATTAATACCCCTTCTAGTGTTTGCCATTGTAGATATTGAAACCACAGGCGGAAGCCCTGTAAATAGCCGAATAACCGAGATCGCCATTTTCCTTTTCGATGGCAAAGAGGTTGTGGATGAGTTTACCACCCTTATTAATCCCGAATGCTATATCCCCCCCAACATCACTCGTCTGACTGGTATTACCAACGAGATGGTGGCCAATGCGCCCCGTTTCTACGAGGTGGCACGCAGAATTGTGGAGATAACCGATGGGGCCACCTTTGTAGCCCATAATGTACCGTTCGACTATAAGTTTATCCAAACTGAGTTTAAGCGGTTGGGTTACGATTACAACCGACCAACCCTTTGCACCGTAAGGCTTTCGCGCAAGTATATGCCTGGCTACCCATCGTATAGCCTTGGTACTATCTGCGATAGTCTGGGAATATCTATAAACGGAAGGCACCGTGCCGCTGGCGATGCCCTTGCCACGGTAAAGCTTTTTCAGGAGTTACTGCACATCTCACCCAATTTGGCCACCGAGGGGCAAGATATTCTAACCTCACTAGCCCCAAATCTTAATCCTAAAACCATTGCCAATCTACCCGAGGCAACAGGGGTTTACTACCTCTACGATGCCGATGGAACAATAATATACATAGGCAAAAGCGTGAATATACGCCGGCGTGTGCTCGACCATACCGCTCGGCCCAAAACCAAGCGCGCCGCCGAAATGCTTTCGCAGATTGCCGATATTGGATTCGAGCTCACGGGTAGCGAGCTTATTGCCCTGCTGGTGGAGGCCGATGTCATCAAGGAGCACCTACCCAAGTACAACAAGCGCGGTAGGCGCAGAAACTCCCAAGTGGGGATTTTTCAAAAAACCGATGCTCAAGGGTATATCAACCTGAGTGCAGAAACTTTGGCAAGCGAAAATGATACTCCTATTGCAATTTTCGACAACCAGTCGGAGGCACAAGCATTCCTTTACCGTATGGTTGAGGACTACTCGCTTTGTCAGAAATTGTGCGGATTGTACAAATCCACTCATGCCTGTTTCCATCATCAAATTGGCAAATGTCATGGAGCCTGCATAGGCGAGGAGCCAACACACGATTACAATCAGCGTGTGCAGTATGCCATTGCTAGCCAAAGCCTTGGTAGCCGTAGCTTTATTATGGTTGACGATGGCCGACACACCGATGAGCGCTCCTTTATTAAGGTGATGAATGGGAAGATTGAGGGATTTGGATATTTTAACCCCGAGTATGTCGATAATTCAATCGATTTGCTTAAAGAAACCCTTACGCCCTGTGGTAACCATCGCGAAGCCGTGATGTCAGTTAGGGGCTATATGGCCAAGGCGGGTGTAAAGGTGGTGGAGATATAGTTGGACAGGGAGAGGGTTTGAAAACGCTATTCCCGCAAGTTGTTAGGTATATGAGCTAAGGCAGAAGACAGAGGATGCTTGGCCCAGATTGTTTAACCCTCGATGGCTGACGAGTCATACCAAATGGTTGATATGAGAGGTAATCCATTATCTAATATCAATCTTAAAAATCACTTGCCCGCAATGCGGAAGCAGCTAAAAACAATGTCATCCATTTTTTTTCTTCGGCCTTTTCGCCCATTTTTGTATTCAAATCTTTTAACATGAATTTGATGATGAAACCAACGCTAATAGTTCTGGCAGCTGGAATGGGCAGCCGATACGGCAGCCTTAAGCAGGTTGATGCCGTTGGCCCTAATGGCGAAACCATAATTGACTACTCTGTTTTTGATGCGCTACGCGCAGGTTTTGGCAAGGTGGTTTTTGTTATCCGTAAGGATATCGAGAACGATTTTCTTGAGGTGTTCGGCAAGCGATTCGATGGCAAGGTGCCATACGAAATAGTTTTTCAGGAGCTCGATATGCTCCCCGAGGGCATTGCCTGTCCCCCCGATAGGGTAAAACCTTGGGGTACTGCTCACGCAGTATGGGTTTGCCGTAATGTGGTAAAAGAACCTTTTGCCGTAATTAATGCCGATGATTTTTATGGTGGCCATGCCTTTAGCGTTCTGGCAAAAGCTCTTGCTAACCCCTCGTTGAAGGAAGGTGATTATTTTATGCTTGGATACCATCTAAAGAATACCCTCAGCGATCAGGGTTCGGTTTCGCGAGGTGTTTGCACTGTCAATCAAAGCTCTTTCCTAAGCGATGTGGTGGAGCGTACCCACATTGAGCGCATTGATGGTGATGTGAAATTTAAAAACGAGAGCGGCGATATGGTTGCTGTGGATGAAAACTCGTTGGTGTCGATGAATTTCTGGGGATTTACACCCAACTTCTTTGGACATGTCGGCTCCATGCTAAACGAGTTCCTAAGCGGATCGCTGGCCAACCCCAAGGCCGAGTTCTACATTCCAACGGTGGTAAATCATCTTATAAAAAATGGTAAGGCAACCTGCAAGGTGCTTCCCACAACCTCGCAGTGGTTTGGGGTTACTTACCCAGGCGATAAGCCCGTGGTGATGGACAGCCTAAAGCATCTGGTTGACAATGGGGAATATCCATCGCCATTGTTTTAAGCTGCTCTTGGGGCCGATGGTTTTGTTGGCCACACCTTTTGGCTAATACGCTCCAAGTATCTTTTTGGTGGTTTATTTGTTGCTACAGTGAATTAGATTTTATGGATACCCTCGTTCGGCCGAGGCTCTACCTCGGTCGTAATATAAAAACAGGCTGTGCCTGTCTAATGCAAAAAGCAATGGCAACCTGCAAAAAAATATATGGATTCTCAATGTGTTGCCTAAAATAATCGCAATTAGCTATACAATAGGTTGTTATGCAAGATTTCGTGAAAACAACAGATTTATCACTAGATCGATAGGCTATGTCAAAATAGGTGTAACATTGAGTATTCATTTAGATTTTAATCATGGAAGATAACCAAAGGGTAGTCGAGCTAATTAGGTGTGGGATCGATGAGTAAGGCTTTTAAACCCCCCTTGCCTACGATGGGATGTTGAGGGAAAGTTGGCTATTGGTAATGAGCACAATTTAATCATCACCGATACTACTCTTCCTGAAATCGATGGGCTTGAGCTATTCAATGAAATCTGTAGGGCAAAACCAAGCATCGCAGTAATTGTGCATATAGCATTGGGCCACCCCTAAACCAAAAAGATTATTCAACTTCATAGGGGAAGAATTGAGGTTAAATCTTCGGAAAATCAAGGGCCAGAGTTTAGGGTAACCCTACCAAACGATATGCCTGTTTGATCGATAATCAAAGTAGCTTTCTAAGAATTTCAATTTTTGTCCTATTCAACCTCAGGCTATTTCCATCCGCACTAAGAATCGTAAGGGTAAAGCCCAACCTGCTCATCTTCCATTCGTGTGTAGTGTGCCCATTTTGTATGTCGGTTAAAAATATATGCTTAATATGATGCTCTGGGTTATGTCCGGAGAGATGTAAAACCCTTATGGCTTCCTGTATGGCATTGTAAAGCACCTCGCCATTATCGATGCCGGCTAAAAACAAATCTCGATATGTATGGGTCATCTCCAAATCGTGAACGGTATCGAGAAACCTATTAATAGCCTCGCTGGCATCTATTGGATATCGTGTTATGCTGTTCATCTTTATAATGATTTGGTTTACTTAACTTCTTTTCAACTCCTCAAATAGTTCTTTTTGCCTTGGCGTTAGCTTCGAGGGAATTTCCACTTTAAGTTCAACAAGTAAATCTCCAAATCTATTTGGACTATCGTAAATGGGCATTCCCTTGCCTTTAAGCCTAACTATACTGTCACCTTGAGTTCCTGCAGGGATTTTTACTTTCACCTGTCCATTAATAGTTTTTACAATGGTTTCACCTCCCAGCACGGCATCGTAAAGGCTTATGTTATGCGTTGTTTTTAGGTCATTCCCATTGCGAGTAAACACAGGGTGTGGTTGCACTTTTATTTTGATTATAATATCGCCATTGCCTGCACTTCCCTTGCCCCCTTTCCCTCTGATTCGGAGTACCTGGTCGTGGTATGCTCCTGGCTTGGTTCTTAAACGTAGTTTCTCTCCTTCCACATTAAGAATCCGGCTTGTACCAAAGTATGCCTCTTCGAGGGTTAGTTGCAGCTCAGCTTGGTAGTCGTGCCCCTTGGTGGCTGTGCGTTGGCTAAAGTCACCGAAAGGAGAACCCTGCCCTCCGCCGCCAAAGAATGCTTGAAAGAAATCGGAGAAGCCAGATGCGCCTCTTCCACCAAACAGATCGCCAAGATCACCCTCGAAGTGGAAAGTTTGGCCGCCTTGCCCGCTAAATCCGCCAAAGGGATTACCCTGATAGCCCCCTTGGCTAAAGTGTTTCCAGTTTGCTCCCAGCTGGTCGTACTTCTTCCTTTTCTCAGGGTCGCTAAGCACCTCGTGCGCTTCGTTTATCTCCTTAAACTTATTCTCGGCCTCCTTATTCGCTGCATTTTTATCGGGATGGTACTTCACAGCCAGCTTTCGGTAGGCCTTCTTTATCTCATCCTGCGAGGCGTTTTTGCTCACACCCAATACTTTGTAATAATCCTTGTACTCCATAGTAATAGTTGTAAGTTATGATAGAACGCAGATAACACGGATTATGCTGATTAACGCAGGTTAAATAATTATCCATTTTTTATGATGATTGTACGTAAATTAGTCAATCAAATCCTCAGGCTAAATCTTTTTAATTGCCTAATACGGTGTAACCTGGTTGTTCCCCATCTCATCTAGGATGCAAATATTAATGCTCCATCCTTTATCCCTTAATCTCTGTTTCCAGCCAACAAAGCAACGTAGTAAAGCAGGGTTGCCAGCGATGATATTGCAGCAATTAGGTATGTTGAAGCGGCCCAGCCCAGTGCACTTTTCGCCTTGCCTAACGATTGCTGCGTGGTTACCCCCGCGCTGTTAAGCCAAACCAGGGCCCTGTTGCTAGCATCAAACTCTACCGGTAGGGTAACGAATGCAAACAGTGTAAAAACGGCGTAGCTGGCTACAATTATAACAAGCGCTGTTTGCAGTGGTAGTAACCCGCCCAAAAGGAACGACCCGAAGAACATACCAATAAAAATGATGTTGAGTATGGTTGCGCTTACGTTTTGTATTGGAACCAGGGCAGTACGAAGCTTCAACCATGCATACGATTCGGCATGCTGCACTGCATGACCCACCTCGTGAGCAGCCACGGCAGCCGCTGCCACGTTTCGTCCATTGTACACATCGGGGCTTAGATTCACGGTTTTTGTGGCCGGGTTGTAATGGTCTGTTAGCTTACCCTGTACCGATGTAACCCTAACATCGTAGCAACCATAATCGAAAAGCATTTTCTGGGCCACCTCAGCACCGCTCATCCCGTTGCGGGTAGGTATTCTTGAGTACTCCTTGAACCGCGATTTGAGCATGCTGCTGGCAATTAAGCTTAGGATCATGAAGAATCCCATTATTATCCAGATACCCATAGCGTTGTTTTTTTAAGTTCAACATTAAAAAGGGGGAGAACCCTGCGGCACTCCCCCATTCGCTTTTAGCTGTGTGCCGCCGCACACTACTTAATCTCAATTTGTTTGGCGGGTTTTGGCTTGGCCTCCTCCTTTTTGGGGATCGATACCCTTAGGATACCATTCTCGTACTTGGCAGCAATCTTATCCGCTTCAACAATGCTTGGTAGCGTAAAGGAGCGGCTGAAGGACTGGTAGCTGAACTCCCTGCGGGTAAATTGCTGCCCTTCCTTGGTCTCATTCTCCACCTTTTTGTCGGAAGAGATGGTTAGAACGCTCTTGTCGAGCTCCACTTTAAAGTCGCCCTTCTCCAAGCCAGGTGCGGCTAGCTCCACCTCAAAACCATTGTCATCCTCCTTTATGTTTACCGAGGGCAATGTGGTGTTGGTGGTTGAGAAGTTGCGACTGTTAAAGTCCATCCAATCGCGGCCCAAGAAATCATTAAATAGGCTTGGCCACATTGGGAAATCATCGGTTCTTCTAATGATTGACATAACGACCTCCTTTTTTAATGATTAGACATTAGTTGTTTTGTTGTTTATTAGACTTATCCTCAGGAAACTGGTTCCAGAAGAATTGGTTTTTTACTGAATCCATTTCCATGAATAGCTTGTCCATTCGCCGCGTATTCTGCCTAAATCGCTCGCTGAAGAAATCGTGCCTGTAAAAATCGTACTGCAGCAACGAATCCTCAAAGAACAGCTCATCGAAGAAGGGCTTACTGGAGAAGGGGTATAGGCTATGGAATTGCTTTCGAAAATTATCGAAAATGCTATCCCTAGCAAAATCATCAGTCTTAATGTTAGAGTAGTACGAGCTGTAAGTTGAATCGAACCTTACAAGATTTCCCTCCTCATCGTACTCCTTATTCACCTTAATTTCAGTGATGGGTGAATTTGCATCGTTTTTGCTTTCAGAGTTAGTGTTGTTCTTGTTTTGCCCATTGCAGCTTACCATTGCCAATAGAGCTGTAAGGGATAGTAACCAAATTTTCCTCATAGCTGCATCGGTTTAAAATGGTTCAACATTTCAGATTATTGGATATCAATTACCTTTCTGCTATCGATGTAATCATCACGCTTGCCTATTTTCACGGTGAGAACACCATTCTTCATCTCTGCCTGAACTTTAGCAGGGTCGGCACTTTCGGGTAAGTTGAACATCCGCTGAAACGATGCGTAGCCGTACTCCCTACGGATCCAGTTCTTTGTCTTTTCCTCGTTATCGTATTGCTTTTCCGAGGATATGCAGAGACAGTCGTTCTGAATGGTAACCTTTACATCCTTCTTATCTAACCCAGGCAGGGCAACGTTTACTTCAAAAGCCTTACTAGCATCGCTGATGTTTACCGATGGCACGGTGGCTATCTCTTGTCCTTGTGATGCGTCGTCGGTAATGCGTTTGCCAAAAAATTTCTCGATGATGTTGGGAAATTTTGGCTTCAAATCGGCTGGATTCCACTTGAAGAGCTTCATATCATCAAATTTTTAGGTTAAACAGAAATTTTACCAATAAAGCAACACGTAGTAAAACGATTCAATGAGCGCACTATAAAACCTCTATCTGGCGGGCAGGTTTTGGCTTAGCCTCTTCCTTTTTGGGGATTGATATCCTTAGGATACCATTCTCGTACTTAGCCGCAATCTTATCGTTATCAACAATGTTGGGCAGGGTGAATGAACGGCTGAACGATTGGTAGCTGAACTCCCTGAGGGTGAATCGCTGTCCTTCGTTGGTTTCATTTGCCACCTGCTTAACCGAGGAGATGGTAAGTACGTCTTTGTCTAAATCAATCTTAAAATCCCCCTTATCGAATCCCGGGGCAGCAAGCTCCACCTCAAAACCATCCACATCCTCCTTAATGTTTGCCGAAGGTAGTGTGGTGTTGGTGTTTGAGTAGTGGCGGTTTGACCACTCCGACATCTCATCGTCATTAAAGGGGTCGATTAGTCTTGGGTATACATTAGAAAATCTTAGTAGTGTCATGGCTTTGTCCTCCATACTTTAGTTAGTAGTTATTTTTTTGATGCAATATTTTCAAATTGAATACCAAAAGTTGAAAGATTACTTGCTTTAAAATGTTAATACACTGTTTTACAGTAACTAATGGCTTGCAGGTTATGCAAGGGCAAGGAAAACACTAAGCCATTATGACACATTAATGTGATTTACGGATGCCATAGTGACATCTGCAAGCTGCTTTCTGGTTTATAATCACCCTATTGCATAAAAAATGGTTCTACTACGACTTTTGTGGAAAGACACAACTATAAAGGTAACCCCACAATTATCCTTTCTGTCAGTGGTTGGAAGTCAGAAGCCAGAAGTGGCGTTGCTTCCCCAGTTTCGCTTCGTATCCTCTCGTTATGCTTCGCAGGCCGTGACAAGCTAAGACAAGATGCTTCTGACTTCGGTCTTCAAACTAGCTTCGCACAAATTGTATTTCAAGCTTATAAATCTTCCACTAAATTTGCAGTAGAATCAAAATTATGAGCGATATAATGCAGCTTCGTCATGCTCAACTCTGTGATTGTCTAATATATTTCTACCGGCTCTCTGCATGGTGATAGTGTAGCTTTGTACCTCTTTTAACCTACTATAAGCCAAAGTATTATGACTCGGAAGCCCAAAAAGAGAGACGCCGATTGCAATCGAAATGTCATCCTTGGTGTGGTGATTTTAGCGCAGCTGGCTGTAGTGATTATTCCACAGATAAGAAGGGTAGCGTAAGAGCTGGAGGGGCATCCCTTAAAATGCAGATTATGGGGCTTGAAGAGGAAAGTGTTGGAAAACCCCTTTGGGTACTTCCCCCTCCAGCTAGTGGGCGTGTGGTTAACCGAGATGTTCCCCCAGAGGAGTTTGTTGTAGAACCCTAAGTGCTGTTTATGATTATTGCCAACCTCAGTAAGGTGAGGCTAACGGCCAGCATTCAGGAGAAGGATGTCCGATTTGTATGCCCCGGTGCTGAGGTTAACGTCAGGTTCGCGATGCCATTGTTTACAGCTACCAGCGTGGCGATGTATCGTTGCGCAAGGTTCTAGAAGTACGGCGTACTATGAACGAAACCTACATGGACTAGTACGGGAGGCTATCGTAGTATCCTAGTTCGCCTATTGAGCAACAAAAAGGTGTCGGCGCAGTGGTTAATCGATTTATAGGTAATATTCTACACCATTTCTATAGCTTTATGGTTGGACAAATTGCGAGAATCGCCATATTTGCATGCGAATATGGATTTTCATTTTTTTAGTTTTATTGCATAGCATATGCTTACCGTAATTATAATAATGTGTGCAGGCATTGCACTAGGTTTTCTAATCCGAAACCGTAAGCGTTGGGTTAGGCTGGCCGATAGGCTCACCATGTGGGCCATTTACCTGCTACTTTTCCTGCTTGGCGTTGCCATTGGTACCAACGAGGTAATAGTGAAAAATCTTCCCGCCCTAGGTTTTAAGGCCTTGCTGATATCGCTGGGAGGAGTGCTGGGAAGTGTATTGGTTGCTTGGCTAGCCTATCGTTTGTGGTTTGCACCCAAAAAGACCAACCATGAGGGGTAGCCTTATAATCCTTTCGTTTTTTGCTGCGGGCGTAGTGCTGGGGCTACTTCAATTTATACCCGATATACTTGTCCACAACGATTTTAGCCACTGGGCGCTTTACCTGTTGATGTTTTTGGTGGGCATTGGCATTGGTGCCGATCCCAACTCGCTTAAGGCCTTGGCTGAGTTTAATTTTAAAATTTTGGTTGTTCCTTTGGTTACCGTGGTGGGTACCACGCTGGGCGTTAGCGGTGTTTACCTCCTACTCTCCGATGTTAATTTTTACGATATCCTAGCCGTTGGCTATGGATTTGGTTACTACAGCCTATCGAGCATATTTATAACCGAGCTGCGCGGCGAGGAGCTGGGCGTTGTAGCACTACTCGCCAACGTGATGCGCGAGGTAATTACCCTTTTGGCTGCGCCAATATTTGCCGTGCTTTTTGGTAAAATTGCGCCCATAGCCTCGGGTGGCGCAACCAGCATGGATACCACTTTACCCATTATATCAAAAGCATCTGGAAAGGAGTACGCCATGGTATCGCTATTTCATGGCATTGTGCTTACCGTACTTGTACCTTTTTTGGTAACTTTGGTGCTCAATGGGTTTTAGGTACTTCTTAACGTTTTATGGATGCGATTTATATTATCAATCATTGTTTTTCTTATTGCTACTTGCAACCTTAAAGCCCAAACCGATTGGGTTGAGCTATCGGGCGATATTCTGCACCTGGCCCTGCCTGGAGCTGCTTTTGGTGCCACAATTGTTTGGTCCGAAGAGAAGCTAGCCGGAAGCAAACAGTTTATTTGGGCTGCTGGGGTTTCAACCGTTGCCACCTATGCGCTAAAGTATGCTATAAACAAGGAGCGCCCCAATGGCGAGAGCCACGCTTTTCCATCGGGGCACGCCTCGCGTGCTTTTATGGGCGCCGAGTTTATACGCCGTAAGTTTGGCTGGAAAGTAGGAGTGCCAGCTTACCTGCTGGCCGGGTATACAGGGTATACACGGGTTCATGCCAATAAGCACGATTACTGGGATATTCTTGGCGGCGCAGCGGTGGGCATTGCCAGCTCGTACATCTTTGCAAAGCCATTTACCCAAAGGGTGAATATTAGCTTTGGCCGTCAGCATGATGCTTACGCTTTAAGTTTTCGAATGGTTTTTTAGTTTAAAAATAAAAGTCTGACTTATGAAATCAACAATCTCAAAGGTTCGGTTAGCACTATTGGCTCTTACGCTTGTTGCATTTGTGTTTGCTGGGTGCAACTCCAAGCCCGGGTCGGTTCAGGAGGTGCTTGCTCGCATATCATCCATCGATAGCCTAAAGCAAATTGAGGGCGATACAACCCTGTTTGCCGAAACCTGGGAGCTGTGGTTCTCCATGCCGCTCGACCACAAAAATCATAAGGCTGGCAAATTTCCTCTAAGGGTAGTGTATAATCATAAGGATTTTGAAAGCCCCATGGTAATTGCCATTGAGGGTTATAAAATATTTTCGCATTGGGCCACCGAACCTGCCCAACTGCTAAATGCCAACCAGATAAATATTGAGCATCGCTTTTTCGAGAATAGCCGCCCAAAGGATAGCATCCCTTGGCAGTACCTTAACATATACCAGGCTGCCACCGATCATCACACGGTTATAAAATCGTTTAAGCCATTCTATAAAGGCAAATGGGTTGCTACGGGCATAAGCAAAGGCGGGCAGGCCACTATTTTCCATAGGTACTTCTACCCCAACGATGTGGATGTTAGCATTCCCTATGTGGCTCCGCTAAATTCCAGCAGTGAGGACACCAGGGTATATTCGTTCCTAAGGGCTGTGGGTACCCCCGCCTGTCGCGATAGGGTAAGAGCCTTTCAGGAGGAACTTTTTAAGCGTAAAGAAGACCTTATGCCTTTGCTTGAGCAGCACGCCAGCGAGAGGGATTACACTTTTGGGTTTGGCCTGAGCCGAGCCTACGATGTGAATGTGCTGGAGTACAGCTTTGCCTTTTGGCAGTGGGGTGGTATGGAGTGCACCGAGATACCAACAGCCAATGCTACCAACTCGGAGCTTTTCTCGCACTGGACTAGCGTGGCTCCCTTCGATTTTATTGAGGATAAGGGCATAGATGCAATACGGCCATATTTCTATCAGGCTATGACCCAGATTGGATCTTACGGCTACGAAGTGGAGCCTTGGAGCGAGTATATAGACGACACAACAAATATCACCTTCGATTTTACTATGCCCAAGGGGCATATGGCCCAATTCGACCCAGAGCCCATGAAGGATATAAACCGATGGATTAGCACTAGGGCCAACAATATGCTCTATATCTATGGCGAGTACGATCCGTGGAGTGCCACGGCTGTTGAGCCAAGCCCCAATACCAATTCCATAAGCTTTGTTAACCCCATGGGCGACCATCGCACCCGAATTCATAGCTTCCCCGATGATATGAGGCAGATGATTTACGATACGCTGGAGGAGTGGCTTGATGTTGAAATAGAATTGAAGCCCAAAGATTGAAGTTGAACATTTTGTAAACTATCTTTGCAAAAGATGGGGAGAGATTTTTGGGTTGAGTTGTGATTGAATGATTGAATGATTGGGTGATTGAATGATTGGGTGGTTGAATGATTGGGTGGTTGAATGATTGGGTGATTGAATGATTGGGTGATTGAATGATTGGGGGAGATTGAATGATTGGGTGGAGAAACCTGACAGCCCTGCCTGTCGCCAACAGGGCAGATAGGGTGCGAAGCCTTATCTGCGTCTGGGTGATTTATTGATTGGATGATTGAAGGTTAAGTGAAACGATAAGGCGGTGATGCGAAAGAGACAGGTAACGTTTAGGTCTGGCAGGGACAACCTATAACCGACAAAAAGCAAAAGGTTATCAAAATATAATAAAATGGCCACATACACCTGCGATTATTTAGTAATTGGTTCGGGCATTGCCGGGCTTACCTATGCGCTAAAAGCTGCCGAGCACGGCTCTGTTATGCTAATCAGTAAAGCCGATATTGAGGAGACAAACACCCGTTATGCGCAGGGCGGCATTGCAGCCGTTACCTACGAGCCCGATAGCGTAGAAAAACATATTGAAGATACCCTTATATGTGGCGATGGTCTTTGTAATGCCGATGTGGTACGTATGGTAGCTGCCGAGGGCCCAGCACAGATTAACCAGCTTATACAGTGGGGCGTAAAGTTTGATAAAATATCAACTGGACAATATGATTTGGCCCGTGAGGGAGGGCATTCCCAGCACAGAATTCTGCACCATAAGGATAATACTGGAAAAGAGATTCAGCGGGCATTAACCAGTAGGGTTAAGAGCCACAAGAACATAAGGATTTTTGAACGATACTTTGCTGTCGAGATTATTACACAGCACCACCTAGGCGAAAAGGTTACCCGCTATAAGACCGACACCGAGTGTTACGGTGCTTATGTGCTCGACCTAAAAACACAAAAGGTAGATACCTTTTTGGCCAAAAGTACCATTATGGCCACTGGTGGCGTGGGCAATATTTACCATACCACCACCAACCCGATTGTTGCCACCGGCGATGGTATAGCCATGGTGTACCGAGCCAAAGGACAGGTAGAGAATATGGAGTTTATCCAGTTTCACCCCTCATCGCTTTACCATCCCGGCGAGCGCCCCTCGTTCCTTATCACCGAGGCCATGCGTGGGTTTGGCGCAATACTAAAAACAGCCGATGGTAAGGAGTTCATGCACAAGTACGATAAGCGAGAATCGCTTGCCCCGCGCGATATTGTGGCCCGCGCCATCGATAACGAGATGAAGATTAGCGGCGACGAGTTTGTATACCTGGATGTTACTTTTAAGGATGCTGCCGATATCAAGAGCCATTTTCCCAATATCTACCAAAAGTGCCTTTCCATAGGCATCGACATCACAAAGGAGATGATTCCGGTTGTGCCAGCGGCGCACTACCTGTGCGGTGGCATTAAGGTTGATATGAATGGCGAGAGCTCAATAAAAAATCTTTACGCCATTGGCGAGTGCTCATCCACTGGGCTGCATGGCGCCAACCGTTTGGCATCAAACTCGTTACTCGAGGCGGTGGTGTATGCCGATAGGGCTGCCAAGGATACGGTTGCCAAATCGAAAACAAACAAAATAAATGGTAAAATACCTGCGTGGGATTACGAGGGAACCACCCACAACGAGGAGATGGTGCTTATTACCCAAAGCTATAAGGAAATGCAGCAGGTAATGAGCAACTACGTGGGCATTGTTCGCTCAAACCTCAGGCTTGAGCGGGCGCTTACTAGGCTCGGAATACTATACGAGGAGACCGAAGAGCTGTACAAAAAATCGATCCTTACCCAAAACCTTTGCGAGCTGCGTAACATGATTAATGTTGGCTATTTGATAATTAAGAATGCCCAGAATATGCGCGAGAGCCGTGGGCTACACTACTCACTCGATTACCCCAAGAGTATGGGCAGTGAGTTTTAAATCATTCCAAAATCAAGGCTTTTCTAGTCAGGGCTTGACTTTGAGTCTAGCCCTGACATATCTACTTGTATCTACTTGTCCTTTAGCTGATTTAGCTGATCCACAATCTCATCAATTTGCTCATCGGTAAAGCCTTTCGACTTGGCCAACTCATTTAGCGTGCCCCAAACGGGCTCGCCGCAAAGGATGCAAACCAACCCTCTTTCGCGAAGAAAAAGCACGGAGTCGGGTAGTTCCTCAACCAGGTCTTCAACCAATATGTCCTTTGTAATCATTGTTGATTTGTTTTTACCCCATAAACATCGAACCCCGCCAAAGGTTTAAACGTAATCTGGCAGATAGATTTTAAAAGCTTTTTATAGCTAAACTTAACCATTTTGCTATGGTTTCAGCGATTAGCATTGCAATTAAATTTGCTACCTTTAGGTTTTCTAATCCACTACAAACATATTACAACAATATGGAGCTACAATTTAACGGAGCCGTCCGCGAGGTTACCGGCAGCAAACACCTGATTACCACCAATAGCGGCAAGAAAATACTGCTCGACTGTGGGATGTATCAGGGCAAGGGTCTTGAGACCGATGAGATGAACCGCGACTTGGGTTTCAACCCCAAAGATATTGACCACATCATACTAACGCATGCGCATATCGATCACTCTGGGCTTATTCCCTACGTGTATAAGCAGGGGTTCGATGGGTCGGTAATTTGCACCTCGGCCACCCGCGATTTATGTTCCATCATGCTTGTCGACTCCGGTTTTATTCAGGAGCGAGATGTATTATATTTCAACAAGAAGAGGGCGCGCAAGGGCTTAAGTCCTGTCACACCGCTTTATACAAAGGACGATGCAGCCCAGTCGATGAAGCTTTTCATTGGGATTCCCTATAACCGCAAGTTTAGTATCGACAGCAATATCAAAGTAAAATTTACCGATACTGGCCATATGCTGGGTGGTGGGGTGGCTAATATTGAGATTGTTGAGGATGGTGTAACCAAGCGCATTGCCTACACGGGCGATATTGGTCGGCCCGAGAATCGAATCCTACGCTCGCCACAGCCCTTCCCACAAACCGATATATTGATATGCGAGTCGACCTATGGCGATAGGTTGCATAGCGAGAGCGACAGGGGCGAGGAGGATTTGCTGGCAGTGGTTAAGGAGACCTGTGTCGATAAGGGTGGAAAGCTTATAATTCCTTCGTTTAGCGTGGGTCGTACGCAAGATTTGGTTTACTCCCTCAACAATTTTTACAATCAGGGTCGCCTGCCCCAAATTGATATCTTTGTTGATAGCCCGCTGGCTACCAACGCCACCGATATCTTTAGGATGCATCCCGACTGTTTTAATAAGGATATACTGGAGGTGATGGAGACCGATCCCGACCCCTTTGGCTTTAACACGCTGAAGTATACCAAGAGCGTTGAGGATTCGAAGGCTCTAAACAGCTACGATAAGCCTTGCGTAATTATTTCGGCATCGGGAATGGCCGAGGCCGGGCGCGTAAAGCATCACTTGGCCAACAATATCAGCAACCCTAAAAACACAATACTGTTCGTTGGGTATTGTGCCCCCGCCACGCTGGGTGCTCGCATTATGGATAAACCCAAAACCATATCAATACACGGGTTTGAGTACCCTGTAAATGCCGATATCCGCCGAATTGAATCGTACTCGGGCCATGGCGATTACAAGGAGATGATAGAGTTCCTCAAGTGCCAAGATTTTAAAGCTATCCGCGAAACCGTGCTGGTGCATGGCGATTTAAAACCTATGGAGTTCTTTAAGCATAAGCTAAAGCAGGAGGGGCTTAATAATATCCATATACCCAACAAGGGCGATACTTTGTTCTTCTAGCTTATGCTTGCTGATGTTAGGTATGCTTGGGCTTTGTGGAATACCCCTACGCCATTTATTGTACCTAGTGGCGGTGGGTATAGTATTGTTCTTAGTATAGATTATTGCTGAAAATGTAGTAATTTTGCTCTTCAAACCAACTGTTTACCGATGAAATCATTCGATTTTCTACGATATCAAAAGCTAAATAATGTTTTTGGGTGGTTAGCATTTACCATAGCGGCTGTAGTGTATCTGCTTACCCTTGAGCCCACTGCCAGCTTCTGGGATTGTGGCGAGTTTATTGCCAGCGGCTACAAGCTGGAGGTGGGGCATCCGCCGGGGGCTCCATTCTTCATGCTGCTCATGCGGTTCTTCACCATGCTGGCTCCTTCCACTGAGCTAATTCCGGTTTTTGCTAATGCAATGTCTGCGCTGGCCAGCGCATTTACCATTCTGTTCCTGTTTTGGACTATTACCCACTTGGCTCGCAAGCTGGTTGATGTTAGGCATAACGAATTTTCAACTACTCAGCTTATACTTATTCTGGGTTCGGGAATGGTAGGTGCTTTGGCCTACACCTTTTCCGACACCTTTTGGTTCTCGGCGGTTGAGGCTGAGGTTTACGCCACCTCATCGCTATTCACCGCGCTGGTTTTCTGGGCCATTCTTAAGTGGGAGGATGTTGCCAACGAGCCACACTCGAACCGTTGGTTGGTGCTAATAGCATACCTTATGGGGCTTTCCATAGGGGTGCATCTGCTAAACCTGCTGGCTATTCCGGCCATTGTTATGCTGTACTACTTCAAAAAGTACGAGGTAACTCCTTGGGGGATAGTAAAAGCTTTAGGCATTAGCGTTGTTCTTTTGCTGATCATGATGTATGGCATTATCCAAGGGTTTATTGTACTAGCCTCAAAGTTCGAATTGCTATTTGTTAATGGATTTGGATTGCCATACAAATCGGGAGTGTTCTTTTACCTCATGGCAGTTGCTGCCCTAATTGTTTGGGGCATTATTTACACGCACCGAAATGCAAGGCCAATACTTAACACCATTCTGGTGAGCTTTGCGGTGGTGCTAATGGGGTACAGCACGTTTGCGCTTATAGTTATTCGGTCGTCGGCCAATCCTCCAATGGATCAGAATAGCCCCGATAATATGTTCTCGCTGCTTTACTATCTAAACCGTGAGCAGTATGGCGATAGGCCGCTGATTATTGGCCAGTCTTTCGATGCGCCTGTTATTAACCGCAAGGAGGGCAAACCACAGTATATTCAGAAAGACGGTAAGTACGTGGTGGCTACCCGTAAGTTGGACTTGGAGTTCGACAATCGATTCATAACCATTTTCCCTCGAATGTACAGCGCCGACCCTCGGCATGTTGAGGCGTACAAGGAGTGGAGCAATTTTAAGGGACGACCCATTAGGGTATCGGGGCGTGGTGGCGACTCGGAGGTACGCCGTGCCCCAACATTTAGCGAGAATCTTCGATTCTTTTTCTCGTACCAGGTGGGGCATATGTACTGGCGATACTTCATGTGGAACTTTGCAGGCAGGCAGAACGATCTGCAGGGGCATGGCGAGGCCGTGAAGGGCAACTGGATAAGCGGAATACCTTTTATCGATACACCACGATTGGGTTCTCAAGCAGATCTCCCCGCAACCTATAGAACCAAAGCCCATAACCGATACTACATGCTACCGCTACTGCTTGGTATAGCGGGTTTAGTTTATCAGTATATGCGTAACCGCAAGGATTTTTGGGTGCTAACCCTGCTGTTTGTGCTTACCGGGTTTGCCATTGTGGTGTATCTTAACCAAACACCCTATCAGCCTCGCGAGCGCGATTATGCCTATGCTGGTAGCTTCTATGCTTTTAGCATATGGATTGGACTGGGGGTGCTGGCGCTATACCAAGGTATTCGTAAGGCTTTCGATAAAGCACCTGGTGCTGCCCTAGCCACAGGGCTTGGGTTGGTGTTTGTTCCGGGCCTAATGGCGTTCGAAAACTGGGACGACCATGATAGATCCAACACGTTTATCTCTGTCGATTTTGCCTACAATATACTTGAAAACCTTGAGCCCAATGCCATCGTCTTTACCTACGGCGATAACGATACGTTCCCGCTTTGGTACGCTCAGGAGGTTGAGGGGGTACGAACTGATGTTAGGGTGGTCAACCTAAGCTATCTGCGTGCCGACTGGTACATAAACCAGATGCTGCGTAAGGCATACGAATCGGAACCGCTACCCGTTAGTATGACCAAGGAGCAGATAGAGCTGGGCAAGCGTGAGGTGGTAATGGCCACCGACAGGATTAGCCAGCCAGTGCACGTGAAGCAGGCTGTTGATTTTATGCTGAGCGATAATCCTAGCACCAAGATGAACTCACCCTTTGAGAGGAATCAGACCATCGACTTTTTCCCCTCGCGCAACCTATTTTTACCCGTCGACAGGGATGCCGTTGAGCGCAATGCTGTGGTACGACCCGAAAGGATGGATATGGTGGTTGATACCATGCGCTGGCGAATCCCCACAAACTATGTATTTAAAGATGGCCAATTCCTGATGGATCTAATGGCTCACAATAACTGGGAGCGACCCGTTTACTTTGCCATTACGGTGAGCACCGATACCTACCAGAATCTCGATAAGTTTTTTCAGATCGAGGGCCTAGTCTACCGCATTGTACCCATAGAGGTTCAGCAGGTAGGTGGTCGTTACGGTAATGTTGACTCTGAGATTCTGCACGATAATCTTATGAATAACTTTCAGTACAGGAGCTTGGCTGACCCCAAGGTTTACATCAACGAGAATAGCACTAGGATAATATCAAACTACCGTAATATTTTTGGGCGCCTTGCCCGAACCCTTAACGAGGAGGGCAAGCACGATATGGCCATAAAGGCGCTCGATAGATGTATGGAGGTGGTGCCGCCCGAGACCGTTCCCTTCAACTTTTTTGCCCTATCGCTTATTGAAGGGTATTATCGAGCGGGTGCCATTGAAAAGGCGACGGAGTACTCGCGTATATTTATGGAGCAGAGTGCCGAGGAGTTGGTTTGCCTATTATCGCTACCCAATAAGTTGGCAGGTTCGGTAAGGGGCGAAACGGAGCTAAGCCTTTACATCCTACAGGAGCTATACAAGATGGCCAACAGCTTTGAGCAGGGAGAGCACTTGAAAGAGCTGGAGGAGCTATTTGATGCCATAGGATAAATTAATGATATTGACCAAAGGGTATGATAAACTTAAGTCCACCCAAGCTATTTACTAAGTGCTTCCCCGGTTTTGTTTGGAGTATTCCAAACGATAGCAACACGGTGTACCTTACTTTCGATGATGGCCCAACCGAAGGGGTAACGCCTTGGGTGCTCGATACCCTTAGGCAGTACAACGTTAAGGCTACCTTTTTTTGCCTAGGCAAAAAGGTGGAGATGCACCCCGAAATCTTCCAGCGCATTATCGATGAGGGGCATACCGTGGGCAATCACAGCTACAGCCACTTAAAGGGATGGGAAACCCCCACGGGGCAGTACGTGCAGGATGTTGATTTGGCCAACGACTTGCTCAACACTACCCTATTTCGCCCGCCCTATGGCCGCATTAAAAAAAGCCAATCGCGCCAGCTCCGCCAGCGCTACAAAATAATTATGTGGAACGTGCTTAGCATGGACTACAGCCGATGGGTTACCCCCAAACGCTGCGCCAGCATTGTGCTAAACAACCTCCGCCCCGGCGCCATTATAGTATTTCATGACTCGGTAAAGGCCGAGGCGAATATGCGCCACGCGCTGGTTAGGGTTTTGAAAGAGGCTAGGAGTAGGGGGTTGGAGTTTGGGGAGGTGGGGTGAGAAAATTTTGGGTTACTCCTCACTATATTCGATCATATTTCTAAAAATGCGTTTGGAAAATTTTTTTAGTAAACAATTTTTTATTCAAATTCTATTATGGCTTGCACTTTTGAGTGCTGCTGTCTTGATTTCTGTTTTATTTCCTGTTTACTTTAGAAATGATGATGGAACGGGTCTGTTTTGGGCTACTAGTCATAGTTTTATAGATGCTTTTAGCATTAGATCGGCAGTAATAGACGGGACTTATCGTCCAATGAATTATATTTTTTGGTGGGTTATGCTCCGTGTTGCTGGACACAGCGCAATTTACTATCAAATTGTGGTTATTTTTATTTTCTTAGCAAACCTTTATCTATTCTATTTAATAACAAGGGAATATTTTGACCGAAGTACAGCAATTGCTTCCATTGGCAGGGCAACCGCATTTAAAAACTGAGTAGTTTCTCCCTATATTTGCAATCAAGAGCAGCACTCAAGCGTTTATTGTTCTTACTCCTTTTGGGTGTTTTATCGTTGAGCAGCAAGGTCATGGCTGTCTTAAGGATGATGTTGAAATTTTCAGCAGCGTACCCTTTATATTTCCTTGACCTGTCTTCCCCAAATTGTACATCGAGGGACCAGTGCAAGTTGTTTTCAATTGACCAGTGTTCCCGGGTTTTTCTGTTAAGGGTTTCGGCTCTGGCGGAAAGGCTGGATATGTAAAAGCGCTGTTCCGTTCGGGTTTTCCCACTGCTCTTTTCAAGCACCTGAGAGTCAATGACGAAAACCGTTTTTAAACCCGACCATTTTTCGGGGTTCTCACTATGGCTCAGCTCTGAGTATGCACGGCAAGTCCGTTTCTCGATGCGTCCATGCCCAAAATCTTCAGATACGTCTATTGAGCAGGGTTT
>JAVERU010000042.1:0-21840 GCA_034006965.1 Tenuifilaceae bacterium | reverse complement strand
CCCAGCAGCTCATCAACCTCAGATTTTGTAAGTTTGATCCTGTAATGTACCATATCTGCAGATTATTTTCTGCAAATATAATCAATAACTTAAAATATACGTCATAATACACCTAACATAACACTAGTGCGCTTTACAAGTTTTTACATCCCGAACAAGATATAAGAAATCATCAAACAAGTATACCACACGGGTATTCAGGTAGAACTTTTGACTCAAAATACATTACTCCATTTTTGAAAAGTGTACAATTCCCCTCAATGGCTGAAAGCGGTTGGCTAACTCGTTCATTGGAACAAAAAGTTCCTTACGATTCATCTTATTCAGGGGCGATTAGACCTGAATCGCTTAAAGTTGCCTTTCTTGAAACAATAGATTTTATTCAAAAGGGACAACACATTGACAAGCTACTAAGTTTTATATTTCAAGGTTTAATCATTCAACGTAATGCACAGTTCATTGATTTAGCAAAACCGTTGAATCTTCCGATTGCAACTATTATTGATTTGCTATCAAAACATTTTGAAACAAAGTATTCGGCAGAAGGAGCTTCGCGGCTTCCTGTTTTAGCATTATATGCAGCGTACCAATGTTTAGTTCATGAAATCAAAAGATTTAAAGGTAAAGTTTTGCTACCAATTGAAAGTCACACTTCAGCAGACACTAGAAGTGGACGAATTGGGGACATTGATATAGTAGACGAAAAAGGAAAGGCATTTGAGGCTGTTGAAGTCAAACACGGTATCCCGATTACTTCACAATTAGTAAGAAACGCATTTGAGAAGTTTAAAACAACCCAAGTAAACAGATACTATTTACTTTCAACAGCAAATATAGAGGAATCACAGACAAACCAAATTAATCAAGAAATTGAAAGAATAAAAAATATTCACGGTTGCCACGTAATAGCAAATGGTTTGACAAGTTCATTAAAGTACTACTTAAGATTACTCTCTGACACCTCTGAATTTATTGAAATATATGTTAATTTAATTGAAAATGATACTGCACTGAAATTTGAACATAAAAAGGAATGGAATAATATAATTTCTCAAATGTAGTCTAAAGCAATGGGTTGCACTTTTGCAATTCACACAAGCCAAAACCCTAAAACCCAAAATTGCAAAAGAGCAACCAGGGCCACTGCACGATTGACGGGAGAGTTGTAGCAAATTACAGGATAACTTAAACCCATATTAGTCATTAGGGGCTCTGATAACTAATGGCTTAGCTGGGTTTAACCCCGATTTAAAAAAGAATCGCTAATGACAAATTTGGGTTTAAAAAAACTTGACGAGAACAATAAACACCAGGCGGTAACAAGCGGTGTAGAAAGATTTGAAAGCAAGGGGATGGGTAGTAGTTTGTGCGTGACCATAGCTCGAGGTAAGCAAAGAGCAGCGTGATGGCCGAAAGTAGAAGGTAGCCCGATAGGATGTAGTCGGCAATGCTTTGAGGTTTCTTACTTCTGGTAAAGAAACCCCAAAGCACCGATTGGAATATTTCTATATATGATTGTCCGCTAACATACCTAGTTAAAATATAAGAATACGTCATTGCGAGCCTGCCTTTGCCCTGCCTTTGCCCTGCCTTTGCAGGCAGGCAGGCGGCAGGCAGGCGGCAGGCAGGGAGTGTTTTCTATGACGAAGCAATCTATTCGTATTCAGTGAAATAAAGATTGCTTCATCCGCCGGCTGGCGGATTCGCAATGACGATTCGGTGTTTTGGTGTCGAAACTGATAGTCATATTCCTATAATTAGAAGGGCTACCAATTATACTGCAATTAATCCCAAGGCGAACCAACCTCTTGGGGTATGTTAAAAACTACTGTTTCACCCGGTAGGGTTTCAGCTCCTCAAAAAAGATGTCATCGTTGGGAACATCAAAATCAATTCCTTGAATTTCCAGATTATTATCCATATTGAACCTAACTGTACCAAAGCTAAACCAGGCGTGGGTGTTGTCCCACACTATTTCCCACACATCGTAGTGCCAATGGCGAAGGGTGGCCGACAGGTACTCGGAGTGCTCAAACTCCATTCTTAGCTCATCATTCACCAGGGTGATGTTGATATCGCCGTGAATATCGGAACGGTATACTCCTGCATATTTATCGAGGGGTAACGATGGATTTGTGTTTAGCACGCGCTTCTCCTTACGGCTCGATATGCGAGTATCGGCCTGCTGACGACTATTGGTTCTGTGAAGCATTTCGCCAGACCAGTCGCGCGGAGTAACCCCCAGGAACAGCTCCAACGCATAGTTCGTTGCGGCGGCGTAGGGACTCTTCATACCGTTGGTAAGCACCACAACGCCTAGGTTCTCGTCGGGGATTAGGGTAACTGCGGTTAGCATACCATCTATTGCACCAGAATGGCCAACACGCAGGCGACCGTGAAAATCGCTTATGCCCCACCCCAATCCATAGGCATTGAAGTGGCGGTTAAAATCGTTATCACGGGTATGGTCAACCATAAAGTTATTATGTGGTGTCCACAGCATGTTGAAATTGCGAGCAGAAACCAAGGTGTCGTTCCCGTGAACTCCGTGGTTTAGGTTAAACATCATCCACTTGGCCAAATCGTTAACGCTGGAAATAATGCCGCCCAAGGCGCCAATTTCTTCCCAATCCTCCCATCCAATGGGAATATTCTCATCATTCTCGCGAGCGTGAGGGGTTACATAGTTGCCAATACTCTGGAGGTGGCTGGGTGATGTGGTGGTGCGGTTCATGCCCAGCGGCTCAAAAATTCTCTCCTTCACATTCTCGCTCCAGCTCTTGCCCGTTACTGCACGTATCACTTCGCCTGCAGCAATATACATAATGTTTGAGTAGCCGTAACCTGCTCTAAAATCGAACGCCAGGGGAATATGCTTTGCCCTTCGAACAATATCCTCGGCGGTGAAATCGGATTTGTACCACATCACATCGCCGCTAAAAGTACCAAGCCCTACCCTGTGGCTTAGCAAATCGCGAATAGTCACCTGATTGGTTACCCATTGGTCGTTCACCTCGAAGTAGGGTAAATAGTCCTTAACCCTATCGTTCCAATCGATCTTACCCTCCTCCACCAGCATGGCCAGAATGGTAGCAGTAAATGCTTTTGAGTTCGAAGCAATGCCGTAAAGGGTGTTGGCATCTACCTTTTCAGATTTTCCCTCCTCTTTTACTCCATAAGCACCAGTAAAAACAAGTTCGCCATCCTTAACAATACCTATTGCAACGCTGGGCACTTCCCAGTCCTTAGCCATTTGTGCGTAATATCGGTCTAACTTTTTATAATCAACCTTAACTTTCGATTGCGCTAATACTGCAGAGTGCAGAAGCAGCAGTCCAAGCAGAATACAAACTATACGTTTCATGGGTGTGGAATTTGGAATTAGTTTTACGGGTTATACTTCACAAAAATAAGAAAATCCCAATACCAAAAGGTTTACGCCAAAGATTTCAAGTTAATAAGACATGGATGTTGGCCTATTTATTTGAAATTGTGATGGGATATACAGAAAACAGACAAGGCAAATATATCGATTGATTTTGACTAGAAAAAAAGGTTATCTTTGCAGAAAGGCACAAAGAGTTATGGAAACAAGTGAAATTATTAGGGCAATCAGAAAACTTCCTGTAAGCAAGAGAATGCTTATTGTAGAAAAAACTTTAAAAACAATTAGAGAAAGTGAGACAAGGAAAAGAATGGTAAACGCTGCTGAATCACTTTTTGAAGACTACAAAAGTGACAAAGAATTAACTGCCTTTAGTCAACTTGATTTTGAGGGGTTTTATGAAACAAAGTGAAATTTGGCTAATCAATCTCGATCCAACAATTGGAGCAGGAATAAAAAAAACAGGACCTGCAATTATTGTTAGTGATAATTCTCTTGGAAAGCTTCCATTAAAAATAATTGTGCCTCTTACAGATTGGAAAGAAAAGTACGAAATAGCACCTTGGATGGTATACATAAAACCCGACTCCATTAACAACTTAACAAAAGTATCAGCGGCTGACTGTTTTCAAATTAGGTCAATATCAGAAGAACGGTTCATTAGGAAAATAGGAAAAATATCATCAGAAAACCTTGAGGATATTAAAGACGCCCTATCAAAAGTTTTAGCGATTGAACCCTACTAATTACTACACCCCCAGCCTTTCCAATTGCAAAAAATGCAGCACTTCAAATTTATCGATCTTTTCGCAGGTATAGGTGGTTTTCATCTCGCTATGCATAGCCTTGGTGGCGAATGCGTATTTGCCTCCGAGATAGATAGGTTTGCCATTGAGACCTATCGAAATAATTTTGGCCTCGATCCTACCCATGACATCACGCAGGTAAACGCTCTGGATGTCCCTGCTCACGATGTGCTTTGCGCTGGTTTTCCGTGCCAAGCATTCTCCAAGGCAGGCAAACAGAATGGGTTTGAAGATACCCGTGGAACGCTTTTTTTCGATATCCTTCGCATCTTAAATCACCATAAACCAAAATACATCCTGCTCGAGAATGTACGTAACCTAGTGTCGCACGATAAGGGACGCACGTGGCAAGTGATTCATAAACACCTTGTGGATTTGGGCTACCTCATCCCCAGCAAACCAATTATTATAAGCCCACACCAAATTGGTGTGCCCCAGCTACGCGACAGGGTGTTTATCCCTGGCATCCTTAAGGCCCAAACAAAAGAAAAGGAGCTAAATATTACCGTACCTAAGTCGAAGCGTAATGTTACGCAATCGCAGGTTGCCATCAATGGTAAAGCTCCTAAATATCTAAAAATTTCTGAATACGAGGAGTACGTACTTTCGGCTTGGGATGAGTTTCTCCAGGGCCTAAATCATCGTGTAATTGGTTTCCCTATTTGGGCTGCTGAATTTGGACAGGACTACAACACGGAGCACCTTCCGCGCTGGAAGCAGGTATTTATCAGAAAAAACCGTGATCTTTACACTTCAAACCAGCGGCATATTGATGGCTGGCTTGCAAAGCACAACCACCTGAAAGACTTTGTGGCAACCCACAGAAAGTTCGAATGGCAGGCAGGAACCTCGATAAAAAGCGTATGGGATGGAATTATTCAGTTCCGCCCTTCGGGTATAAGGGTAAAGCGCCCTACCGAATTCCCTGCGCTGGTGGCCATGGTGCACGTACCCATTATTGGTTGGGAAAAGCGACGTATTTCGACCCGCGAAGCCGCCAACTTGCAGGGTTTTCCCACGTCGTATAAAATAAACCCAAACAAGCAGCAGGCCTACAAGCAGTTTGGGAACTCGGTAAACGTAGATGTGGTTCGCTTCATCGCCCAGCAACTTTTCAAACACTAGCCAATCATTTGCTGCACCAACGCTTTTATTGAGGTGATAATATACTCTATGCCAATAGCTATAACTATAAATCCAATTATGCGCGATATGGAGTTAAGACCCGATGCCCCCATCTTCGAAAAGATAAAGTTAGAGCTACGGAGTATTAGGTAGGTAACCAACGCTATGGATGGTATGGTTAAAAAAACTATCAGCGTGTAAAGCAAATCGGAGTAATTCTCGTTTAGCGAAATAAGCAACGATATGGAGCCCGGTCCGGCAAGCATAGGAATGGCCAACGGTGTCAACGACGAATCCTCCTTGGCTCGTGCCTCATCCTGTATGGTTTTATCCATCCCTTTATGCTTCGAGAAATTACCCGTTAGCAGCGCAAAACCCGAGGTGGTAATTATTAGTCCTCCGGCTATGCGAAGCGATTCGATGGATATGCCAAAGAATTGAATAATGAACTTGCCCGCAAAGTACGACACCGTAAGAATTATAAACATGTAAAGGCTTGCCCTTAGGGCCGTGATTTTTCGCTCAGCCGGGGTGTTGTTCTCGGTTACACCGATAAAAACTGGCATGGTGCCCAATGGGTTTACAACCGAAAAGAGTGCAGCAAAAACTGTAAAGTAAACTGTTATCATTTATTAGATTATTGAGTGGCAAAGTTAGCGTATTTCTACAAAGGCATAAATTACCAAATTGTTTTGTGTGTGTTAATTATTTGTTGGGCTTTGTTTGTACAAACCCTGAGGAAGTAACAACCAGAATACACAATTATTAACCTAAAACAATTTGCTATGATAAGATTATGTCTTGTACTAATTGTATTTGCCTGGTGGCAACTTCATGTAGTGATGAATCGCCAAAGAAAGATACTGCTAAGGAAGTAAAAAGGAGAAGCCCCTATCGAAACGAACCCAAAAGGGTATGATGCAGCTGCTAAATAGCTGCGGTATCAACCTACATGATGCGCTGGTTTTTGAAGAGGTTGCAATAGAATCAGACTCATATAAAATTAGATTTATTAGCCCTGATATTGATGAGGAAGCTTAGCATCACTCGATGGCTGGTTTGCCGAGCAGGTTGATAACCTTGTAAATAAAGGCTGGAAAAAAAGGGTGATTAGGGATAACGAGATGATGTTTGGTGCTAGGTACACCGAAATTGTACTCCTAAAACCCGAGGGCATGAAGGTAAATGTGAGCTATGGCCTATCGTTCTACTCTCAATATAACGATTCAAAAAAGGAGTATAGGTTTACCGTGTCAGCTAACTAAAGAACTATAAGGGAGGATGGCAATTTTCATCCTCCCTTGCTATATGCTTACTCCTGAAAAAAGTATATCTCCGCCAGGTTACGCACCGAAAAATCGGCATAGAATGCCGAGGGGTGATACAACCTAAAGTGCCCTCGCCCCGACTCCACCGGAGGGATTGCCAGTATGGGCTCCACCTGATCGACTCGATTAAACAGCTCGCTCACGCTTAAAACATTACGGAAACCATCCTTACCCACAATAAACGCCAGGCCGTTGCGCATCCACTCGCCATAGCTTTGTTCAATATGCGGATTTACAAAATGGCTAAGCACGGGCCCCTCAAAGTATGGAGTATCGTGGTATCCCATTCCCATTCCGTAAAACACCGATTTGTATCGCACTGTGGGGGCATCTATAGCATCTGCATCCACCACGCATTTTAGCTCATCGTTAAAAACCAGGTTTACGGTTGGGCTGTAGGGATCCTCTAAGTCTCTAACGATGGGGTAATGCTTCCTGTCGAATGATTTGACAATGATTCTAGTGGGATTCTCCAGCTCGCGATACGCAAACAGATCGCCCGATGCAACAACTTTCCATACGCTTCCCTTTGGGTAGTCTACCTCGCGCTTGTATGGCTCAATGCTGGCCTGCTCGGTGGCAATTATCACCTGGTGCATGGTGTGGCTAAGGTAAATCTCGGCCCACGAGAAGGTAACCCTCTCTCCCTTACCATTCTCAATAACTATATACACATCGGTGGCGGGTACAAATTCCTCTGCATTCTTCTTATCGAGAATGAACGGGTTTAGCAAATCAAAAAGCGAGTATCCTCGGTAGCGATATGCCCCAACAAAATCGATTTTTCCATCGGCATCTAGCGTAGCCTGCTTATGCAGCACCTCGCGCTTTGGGTAACGCTTAAACTTTATCGACCCTGTTTTTGTTACTTCGCCCTCAACAGCTATATTTCCTGTTTGTAGCTTGGTCTCATCGGTTCTGTGGTAAAAGCTATTACCATTGGCATCATAGCCACGGGTTGCTCCCGAAATGGCATCGGGAATAATATTGCATGACGAAAACACCACGCATATTGTTAGCATCAGAAATGGGGTTAGTCTTCTCATAATAAACCAATTATTCTATTTATTCTTAGATTTTTGTCTTCACTTCAAGGATTATAAATCGACCAGGACCAACCGATAGGTTACTCTCATACACCTCCTGATCTAAAATATTCTGAATATTAAGCGAGATATCTACGTGGTTGAATAGCTCACGCGACATCTTCAGGTCGATGGTGAATTTTGAGGGAAGCTGATTGCTAAGCACCCAGTCGTCGTAGGTGTTCTGGTCGTTAATGTACATCTTGCCTGTATACCGCGATGTAAGCCCAACGTTTACAATACGATGACGAAAAAAGGCTCCTACGCTGAACGAGTGCATAGGCACATCGGTAAGGTACTTGCCGGTTAAATCAAAGTCATCGGGGTCAATTGGTGTATAGCCACTAATTTTTGATGATGCAAAGGCATAACCCCCGAATAGCGTTAGATAGCGAACAGGCGTTGCGGTAAAATCGGCCTCGACACCCAGAATATCAACCTCCGAGATATTGGACCGTACCATAACTGGGCGAGGGCCAAAACCCATCTCTATGGTTTCACCAGTTGACACGTAGTACAAAAAGTCCCTCCCTTTCGAAAAGAATGTGCTGGCTGCTACACGAATCCAGGGGGCAGGCTTGTAATCGCCTCCTACTTCAAAATTATTGAGATACTCGGGGGTAAGGTTTGGATTGGCCACCTTAAATCCGCCACGTACCCTACCCGAGCGGCAAAGGTCGTCGAGTACCGATGGGCGGAATCCGCGGCTGTAGCTGGCATAAATCCTGTAGGTATCGCTTGGTTTGTACTGCGCTGAGATTCTAGGGCTAAAAGCTCCCCAGCTAACAGGGTTCTGATCAGAGAATTGGTATCCATCCATGAAGTTAGTTTCGGCCGATGGGCTGTAAATTATAAACTCGCCATCGTAAAAACGGGCATAATCGTACCTCAGCCCTGCTGTTACATTTACCCTGTTATCGAAAAGGTTAATCTCATCCTGAAGGTAGATACCATAAAAATCCATCTTCCCCCTATTATCCACCTGATCGGTTGACGTGTAGTATACATCGGAGGCATCGACCTGTCCAAGGCGAACATCAACCCCACCAGTAATGGTGTGTCTACCCACGCTGTAGTTGGCACTGGTTAGCACGCCGTAATCGCTGCGCAGCGAAAGCACATCGTACCACGTGTAATCATCCTTCATCCACTCGCTTACACGCTTGTAATTCTCGCGCTGAAAAAAAGTGGAAGCATTCCAGTTTATCTTGCCCACCTTTCCCCTAAATATTGAGCGAATCTGGTATGTATCGTACTCGCGGGTATTGCCAAGGGGTTGGTATACCTGCTCTCCAGTTGTTCTCACATCATCAAAAAGAGTAAAGTCTATCTCTGCCGAGAACTTCGCACCCCCATCGTACCCCGTTTTAACGTGAAGCACCTTCTCCTCAAAGGTTGAATTTACGATGTAGGGATTCTCCTGCTGATCGGCAAACGACTGGGTGATATACCCATCGCTATTACGAAAAAGACCATTGGCCGCCCAGTAAAAACCGTTGTTGAGCTTACCGGCTAGCTTAGCGTTAACGCCCTTAGTGTTGTAGGTTCCGTATTGCGCCGAAACGCTTCCCTCAATGGTTTCGGTGGGTTTCTTGGTAACCACGTTGATAATTCCGCCCATGGCGTTGCCACCATACAGGGCCGAGCCGGGCCCCTTAATCACCTCTATGCGTTCAACCTCGCCGGTTGAGATTAGATTCCAGTTTACAGAGCCTCCATCGGCCTTGTTTACAGGAACACCATTGAGTAGCACCAGTGTTCGGGCCTGCTCCTTTGCGCTTACTCCCCGCATCGAAACTGTGGCGCGAAACGAGAATAGGCCATACGATCGCGCTGTATGTACCCCCGGGAGCAGAGCCAAAAGCTCATCGACACTTTGGTACGATGACATAGAGATTCGCTCTGGTGTTATCAGCTCCACCCTTCCGGGTATATCTCCAATACGGCTCTCGGTTCTAGTTGCCGACACAACCACCTCGTCAATAAAAACATCATCCTCCTCTAAAAAAAATTCGATATAAACATCCTTATCGGCCAGCTGAACCCTTTGCTGCTGGGGTTTGTACCCCACAAGTGAGGCATTTACCGTGTATGAACCCTTATCAAGATTTGTAAAAGAAAACTCGCCTTGGGCATTGGTTGCCACCCCTTGCCTGCCTATGGTAATGTGTACGCTCTCGAGCGGTGCGCTGGTGCTTTTATCCTTAACCACTCCCTTTATGTTTGGCTGTGCAAGAGAGCCAAACGCTAAGGAGAGCAATAGAAAAATTGTGCTAATTCTACTCATACAATATCTTTTTGAAACAAATTCCCAAATACTTTTTTACAATACCACCTGCTACTCCTGTACCTTTATCTCAAGCTCCATATACCCATCGGTTGTGGTATCGGCATGAATTACCCTAATAATGCCATACTTCCCCCCTTGGGTTTTGAAGGGTACCAGCTTACCGGTATAGCTATACTTGCAGTTACCGCTGGTGGAACCTGGGCTATAAGAGTTAACCAAAAGGCTATCGTTGGCCGCTGCAACAAACTCATCGAGCTTCACAAGGTCGTTATCGGTTGCATTATAATCGTATAGTGTAGAGTTTCTAGTTTCCCAGCCTGACACAATGGGGTAGTAGCTAGGTGCGGTTGAATATTGTGGGCAGTTTAGCGTTGGCGACCATTCCCCTCCAGTTAGGTATACAAAGGCCAGGATATCGATTTTTGCCTCGTTACCAGCAACCGTCTCGTTGGTATAGGTTGTCCCTGTGTTCACATCTAAAAAGTGTGGGAACTCGGTATTATCCTGCATCCCAATTTTTATCGATTCGAAATGCTGTATGGGGCCATAAGCCGAACCCTCGCCAAGGTATACGGTAAGCGATGTTGAAGCGGTATCGCGGTTGGCATTCATTGCCATAAAACGCCACTCCTCAACCTGCGCAGCAGACTTTACAGCATTAATCTCAAATTCGTAGTCAACCCCCTCGACAAAAATTCCTCTGTCCAGCTCGGTGATGGCTTTTCCATTTGCAATACGCTGTATACGCACATTGGTTAGCGCAACTCCCCCACCGTTTGCCTGTATACCAAAGGCTATTTTCCCTCCAACAGGTATTTCATCCCCTTGCTGGGTATACTCTCCAACCTTTAGGCTAATGGATGGTAGAGTAATTATTGGGTCATCGGTTTTACAAGCAAAAAGGGTGGACGCAGTTAGTAGTATAATTACTATTCTTTTGGACATATTTCAATTTTCATTTCAGTTTATAATATGTGCTGCACTGAAGCTGCTACAAAATATTAACCCCAAAAGGTAGGAATTTCCTTTCAGGGTTAATGGTTGAGTATAGAGAAAAACTACTTGGTAATGTATTCAAACTTAACGCTTCCGGTTTCGCCATCTGTTACCTCAAGAATCTTCACCAACACGTAGGTTTCATTGTCGCTTCCGATACGAGCTTTAACTGACCAGATTTGGTCTTTAGTTAACGATTTGGCTTTTCTACGCCCCTCGTTTTCATCGTAGTAGTTCATAATCGCCTCGTCACCGTCTCCAAGTGCATCAAAATCGGCAACGGTTACATCTGGCAGCTCAAAAAAACGGGTTTCATTTTGTGTTGTCCAATTGGTTGGGTCGTTGTCTTCTCCTCCAAAAATGCCGCGAATATTTGATGCTGGCCCTCCAAAAGCAATATCATTTCCCTCTTCGTAAAAGCAAAAAATATCAATATCGGCCTGATTTTGGGCCGCTTCATCAAGCGTATAAACAGTATTTTGGGTAAATGATAAAAACCCTGGGATTTCGGTATTATCCTGCGCACCAAGAGTGGCAATTTTTTTCTCCACAAAATTTGCTGTAATGGTTACACTCTTTGCAGTTGTGGTGTAATTGAATTCAGGCAATACGCTCAACACCTCACCTCCTTGAGTCCAATTTACAAACTTGTAACCCTCATTTGCTGTTGCAGTTAGGACAACATCTTCGCCCTCGGAGTAATCGCCTCCTCCTGTTACCGTTCCAGCGTTCTCGGGATTTACGGTAAGCATTAATGTGTATGACTTCTCGCATGACGAAAATCCAATGGCCAAGACCAGAGCAACTGTAAATAAAATAAATCTTTTTGTTTTCATTGTTAAAAATAGTTTAGGTTGATTTCAATATGTATTGTGATGCATATCGCCAACAAATATATGCCATAAATAATTCTATACAACTTCAGAAAACATATTTTACAACACATTATGTAAAATATTACATATCAGATGTGGCCCTCAAGTTAAGATTTGTAATTTTGCCATATTCAATATTTTACTTTGATGAATAAATATTTGGTTGGAATAGACGATACTGATAACCTAGAAAGCAGGGGGACAGGATTCCTTGCGCGATCAATGGCTGGGTATATTAACGATAATGGGCTAGGTGTAACGGGTGGAATTACACGCCATCAGCTGCTTTTCGACCCTCGTGTACCCTACACCTCGCAAAACTCTTCGGCTTGCATAGAGGTTACCACAGCTAACCCTAAGCAATTATGGGATGAAATGATTACGTTTCTTGTAAACTCGTGTGCTATTGGCTCCGACTGTGGCCTATGTATGGTGGAAGAGGATGATGTTCCATTGGCCATTGTTGAATGGGGTTACAAGGCAAAAACCGAGCTCGTTAACAAGAAACTTGCTGCCGATCTGGCTCAAACACACAATATCAGCCTGATTGGTTTAACCGGTACCCACGATGGCATAATTGGTGCCCTTGCTGCTGTTGGCTTAAGAGCATCGGGTAACGATGGAAGGTTCGTTAGCCTGCGTGGAGCCGACATAAGAACCATTGAGGGAATCCATACGCTAAATGAATTAAAAGAGATACTTGAAATACATGAAGCGATAACTAAAGATGGAAAACGGGTAAACCACGATGCCCCTATTTGTTTTGACGGGGGTTGGTTTCGTCCTGTTCATAAAGATGGCCTAATTACTATTGTACTAAATAATTCCAATTCTTATGATCACAACATCTACAAACTCGCAGACAAGGACTACATCAAGAGCATTTCCAACTAGCGTCTCGCTGGCTCTTCAGGTATTGGCTTTGCTTTTAGTTGGGTTTACAGCAACCTGGCTGCACGCAAGGTTTAGATTTCCAATGAATCTGCCTGGTAGGCATGGGCTTGAGTTTATGCTTCTGGTTATGGGCGCTCGCTACATCTCGAAGTTAAGATTATCGGCCACTGTTGCAGTAACAGGTTCGGTTCTGGCCTCCCTTATTCCTGTCCTTGGATTTAAGGACCCTATGCTTCCCTACATATATGTAGGTATGGGTGCACTAATCGACTTTGCCTGGTATCGTTGGTCAACCCTTCGAAAGTGGGTTCCATTGGTTGCGCTACTTGGTGGATTGGCCTATGGGCTAATACCAACAATACGATTGGGTTTTATGCTTTTAGGATCGTACCCCTACAACAGCTTTTTAAAGCATGGGTATATTGTTCCTTTCCTAACCCATATCGCCTTTGGCTTTGTTGGAGCGTTTGCTGGAGTAGGATTAATATCGGAGATTAGAAAGAGAGTTAAGAAAAAATAGTTAAACCCAAAAGGGCTGTAGCATTATGTGGCCCTTTTTAACACCTGCCGTTATGTATAAGTTTGCCAAACCCTTTGCGTTGCTATTGCTAACCCTTACTTTTGGGGTTTTTGCTTCGTGTAACAAAAAAGAGGAAAATACCTCGCCTCCTACCATCGAGTTAATAGATTCCGATGGATATATCACCGGAAATACCATTGCTGGCCCTGCACAGGAACTAAGGTTTAAAGTAAAGTGTCAGGGAAATGGCACGCACGTGCTCACCAACTTTATTGTATCCAGCAATGGAAGTCGGGTAATCGATGAGGGCATAAACACCGATATGCTTCAGCGCGATGTGGTACTTTTAAAAACCAGCGATCCCGAGGAAATTGTTGAGTTTATCATTAGAGATATCGATGGAAAAGAGGCTACCCTACAGATAACAATTAGTCTAGACGAATCGGCAGGAGATACCGAACCCATTTGGTACAACGATATAGTTTTAGATGCTCAGGGCGTAACCAACGGGAAAAGCTTTGTATCCCTAGCCGATGGTACTACATTAAATCTACAGGATGCCTCCAACAACCAAAGTTTAATCAACCTGCTTTACTACTACGATAATATTGATGCCGACGAGAACACCATTTCGTCACCCGGAGCAAATATCGACGATAGCATAATCAGTGGGCTTTCGGGGTGGACAACCCGCAATACCACTCGCTTTATCTCCAAATCGATAAGCTTGGATGATTTTGAGGCTATCAACAGCGTAGTATATCTTGTTGATGAGTACCATACATCGGGGAATCGAAAGGCAAAAAACCTGAAGGTGGGCGATACCTTTTCGTTTAAAGATGAGGCTCGCAACAAGTTTGGAATGTTTAGAGTGTATGATATTAACGGACAGGAAAACGGCAGTGTAACCATCTCTATCGTTATACAGCCATAAGCGTTGTTACCATGAATTACTTAAAATCATTTATAACCTATATTTTTCTTCTCAATATTAGCGTTTCAGCCTTTTCGCAGAATTGTGTAACGGGCATAGTAATCGATTTGCAAACGAACAAACCCTTGCAAAGCGCAACCGTTAAACTAAAAGGTGAAAATCTAGGCGTTTCAACCGATACAGATGGGAAATTTAAAATTTGCCCTCCCATTACCCCTCCCTTTATGCTTGAATTCACCCACGTAGGATACTCCAAGGCTGAAGTTGCCATTTCAACGTGGGGCGATTTGGCAAAAGTGAGCCTTACCTCAAGTCCTTGGCCTATCGATCAGGTTGTGGTTACAGCAACCCTTAGCCCACAGTCTACATGGGAGGTGCCGGCTATGGTATCAGTTATAGATAGCACACAAATTAATGCGAGCCCAGCCACCAATGTCGATAATTTTTTGCGCACCATTCCCAATCTTTTTGTGGATAGATCGAAGGGCGTATTCTCAAAAAACGCATCGGTATCGATGCGTGGGCTCGATGGCTCAAATAGGGTGCTTATTCTTTACGACGGAACACCCCTGAATAAAACATCATATGGTTTTATAAACTGGAGCCTTATATCACCCGATATTGTGGAACAGATTGAGGTGGTGCACGGGCCATCGTCAGCGCTCTTCGGCAATAACGCCATGGCAGGAGTTATCAACATTAGAACCAAGGAACCCGCCGACAAAAAATTTTATGGCTCTGTGGGTGCCGAGGCAGGCGGATTTGGCTTTAAGGAGGTGAAGTCGACCCTTGGTGGTACCACTACCCTATTCAACCAGGAAATTCGCATTATGGCCAGTGGCTTTTGGCGCGATGGCGATGGGTACATTGCCGAACCGCCCGAAATACGAGACTCTACCAATGTTCCTCTTTATCTTACCGAAAAAGGGATTAACATTAAGGCTTTGGTCCCATTCACCGACAGCACATCATTCTACGTTGGAACCAATATTTATTCCGATAAAAGGGGGGCTGGTAGGGCAGTTTATCTAACCGATGGTAGCTACGATGCTTACACCACCAACAGGCTACACGTGGGGTACAACGGATACATCGACAAATTTAAGTTCGACATTTATGGCTTTGCCCAGCGCGAGGTTTACGATAGGCAAAACGAATCGCTGAACAAAACCGGTGATAATTACCGAATATACCACACCGACCAGCAATCTGGTGATGTTGGTATCTGGGCAAACCTGTCGCGCAAAATTGTCCCCAACAACCAGCTAACGTTCGGGGTGGATGTTAAGCACGGCTATATGAATGCCATTGATATCTACAGAACCTCAACCGATATTATTCAACGCGATGGTAAGGTTACTTTTGGCGCAGCATTTATACAGGATGAGCATACTTTACGAAATGGAAAGTTTAAGGTTTTGGCCGGTTTGCGTTTCGACTACGCAACGTTTTACGATGGACTGCTCGATGTGCAAAGCCCCACCAGCAACACGGGTTTTGCCTCCGACACCACTTCAAACTTTGGAAGGAATGGCTGGTACTCCCTTAATCCTAAGCTTGGTGTTCGATACATTCCTAACCAATGGCTTAGCACATATGTTTCTGTCTCATCGGGATTTATGCCTGCCAAACTCGACGATTTGGTCTCATCGCGAAGAATAACCAAGGGCTTCAAGCTGGCCAATCCCGAGTTACAGCCCGAACACCTTATAACCTACGAGGTGGGGGGTAATGTAAAGATAGGCTCTAGCCTAAAATTCGATGCTGCGCTCTTCTACTCAAAAGGTCACGATTTTCAATATTTTGTTTCAACAGGCGACTCAATTGACGCAGGGGCCGATGATATTCGCCCCATTGTTATGCGCAAGAATATCTCTTCTGTTGATGTTTATGGTGGCGAGTTCTCAGTTAGGTTCACTCCCACAAAATGGCTCTACACAAGGGCTAACTACTCGTTTAACCATTCAACCATCACGGGTTTCGATGTTAACCCTATGTTAGACGTTGACCTCACAGGATATGGTTTGGCCGAGGTGCCACAGCAACAAGCATCAGTAGAGGTGTTCTTACTATCGAAACGCATTGCCAACCTTGGTGTAATATGGATTTACACTGGTAAGCAGTGGGGTGATGACATGAACAGCCACCATATTAAACCATGGAATACCCTTGATCTTAGGGTGTGGAAAGAGTTTAAAGGCGTTAAGTTATCGCTGGATGTGTTCGATATTTTCGATAATCCATATATTGATAAGAAGGGGCTTCTATCCCCAGGTCGCTACTTCCTGTTCACCCTCGGTTACAGCTTTGGGGTGAATTAGCCTCACATATAATAAGGCTATAAATGATCCGCACTATTGCGTCTCTACCAAATTGGTGTTAAATTTGATCGCATTGTGCGGATTCACTTATTCTCACCCTATGATAAAAACCCTAATTGTTGAGGACAACTCGAAATCGGCGCAGCTGCTGTCGGGTTACCTCACGAACCTATTTGCCGATTTGCAGCTGGTTGGCATAGCCAGCAATGTTGACGATGCTGTAGAGCTTATTTACCACCAGAAGCCCAGCATTGTGTTTCTTGATATCAACCTACAGGAGGAAAGCGGCTTTGATGTGCTAAAGAGAACCAACACCGATGACTTTGAAGTTATTGTAACCACGGCTTACAGCGAGTACTCGCTTCAGGCCATAAAGGCATCGGCAGTTGACTATATCCTAAAACCCTACGACATTGAGGAGCTTAAAAATGCTGTAAGAAAGGCCAAGGCTCAACTCGAGCTAAAGGGAACAAGAAGCAACCAGCAGCAGCCCAAAGCACTCGACGACAGGGTTTTTATCCCTACCCTCGATGGGCTAATTTTTATCATGATTGACGATATTGTTTGCGTTAAGGCCGACACCAACTACTCCGAGTTCCATACCGTGGATGGCAAAAAGGTGGTTTCATCCAAGGGGCTATCGACCTACGAGGAGTTGCTAAAACCCAAACTTTTTGTACGGGTACATAAATCGTCGTTGGTAAACCTTAAGCACGTTGTAAAGTACCAGAGAGGGCGCGGTGCATACCTCACCATGAGTAATGGCATGACGGTAAAAGTAGGCGAAAGCAAAAAGGACGAGTTGCTCAACTACCTAAAAATCTAGATAACCTACCCAGTTCTGTAAGGAATTTTAAGATGTACCGTTGTTCCCGTTGGGTTTCCCTCCTTATCGTAGTTATCATCAATTGTAAACGACTCCTCTATAAACCGTCCCTTTTGTAGCTGCAGAAGTATGCTCTTGCTGCTTATCTCAATACCTACCGAGCTGTGTGCTTTAGCCTTTTTCGCTTTTATCTCCATGGCCTTCTCGCGGCCAATTCCGTTATCGGTCACAATGCAGCTGAGCCAACGGTTCTCCATTGCTATCTCTAGCGTAAGCTTCATATCCTTATTTTTGGGCGATAAGCCGTGCACTATGGCATTCTCAAGGAAAGGTTGAATCAGCATGGGTGAAATCTTAACCTTTTGCTGATCGATTGCCCCGTCGATAGATATATTAAAATCTATATCCTCATCGAGGTTAACAGAATGAACGGTAACATAGGTGCTGTAGAATTGAAGTGCCTTATCCAGCGGAATATAATCCAACCTGGAATAGTCCAAAAACATACGCATAAGCCTCGAAAACCGCGAGAGGGTATCAACAGCCTCCTCCTTGCTGTTCGACATAATGGTATGCTGAATGGAGGTTAGGGTGTTGAATATAAAGTGGGGGTTTATTTGCGATCGCAGCATATCGAGCTCCATCTTTTGCAATCGGCCGTACAGTACCTTTCGCCTAAATGCCGATACAATAATCCACAGCAACCCAGCAAGCAAAATAAGTGCAACACCAACCTTAAACCACAATGTTTGGTAATATGCTGGTTGCACAATCAGTACAATTTCGATGGTTTGCTCACTATTACCCTCGGAAGGGATTCTACTTGTAAGGCTAAACAGGTAATGCCCTGGTGGAACATTGGTGTAGCTTACCGCATTGTGGTTTTGAACCACACTTCGGGGGGCTCTATCGTAGCTTATCAATTGATACTCGTATTCAATGTCCCGTGGATTTCTATAGTCGAGCAGGGAGAACTCCAGCGAAAAAAAGTTTTCGTTATGTTTAAGCCTAATCGTATCGCCACTGGTTAGCTCACTGCTAACCACATTGTCGAACACTCTAACCTCATTTACGTAAAGGGGAGACTTGGTGTGGGTGGGTTTAACGCTATCGGGATGGAAGAACATAATTCCCTGTTTGCTTCCAAAGAGCATATAGCTGTTTTGCGTTCGCGCACCACACTTGAATGTAAAGTCGCTATTGTACTGTCCTTGTTTAATACTATAGTTATTTATTGAATAGTCCGCCGTATCGATGCGGGTGAGGCTCTCCTTGGTGCTCAGCCAAACATTTCCTTTCAAATCGGTTAGTGCTGTACATAAAAAGTCGGTTGACAACCCGTTGGCTTTCCCATAGTGAAGATACTCCCCTGTTTGCTTATTATATATGTAGTAGCCGTTGGTGGTGGTAGCAGCAATAAGCCTATGCTCATCGATATCGGTTATGCTCCAAAACGAGTTATTCGAATAGTTATCTTCACTAATGGGTGGTATAGCAGCTTCAAGTATGGGGTTGGCAAAGTTATCGCGAGGATTTAGGCGGAACAACCCCTCGCCTCCCACCCAAATATCTCCTGTTCTATCAATAAAAATTGAGTAAACAATATCGGGCTTGTTGGTTATTCTGAAGTTTAAATCCCGTTCAAACCTATCGCTTTTAATGTTAAGCTTAAAAAGAGTTGGCTTCTCAAGCGAACCAACCAATATACCTCCAGGAATCTCGATAGCTGCAAAATACTGCCTGTTATTGGGTATGTTGAACTGATCGGTAAACATACTTTTAGTGGTGCTATAGTGATAAACGGCCTGGTTGGTAACAAAAATTAGATTACCATTGGCAAGCTCAAGAATATGGTTGGTGGCAAATACCTCGCCCCTTGCTCGGGGGAAATGAATTGGCTCGATTAGCTTATTACGATTGGTCAAAAAATCATCAATGTTAGGTATTTTAAATGCTGGCCCCTGCCTAACCCCAATCCAAAGGTTGTTCTTTGAGTCGATGGTAAGCGATCGGATGTACTCGTTAGGCAATCCGCTTTTCGAGTCGAGGATTTGGAAAGATGATTTGGGTAAAACCTTTACAACCCCGCTTGTGGTGCCTATCCAAAATGTGCCACTCTCCTCTCTTATAAAACTTAGGTACTCCAAGGTGGTAGCGTCCGAATCCGATTGAAAAACAAGTGTTTCCACTTGGGTAAAGCTTGAGTCGAAAACAGAAATACGATTTTGATGAACCAAGTATAGGTAGTTCTCATCATGAAAAATTTTACCTCTTCCTCCCACCCTGGGCAACAGCATAACGTCTTCGTTTCGGTCTTTATCAAACCGAACAAAATGGTGTTGGTTATCGGCCGTATTTACAATGCCAACTACGGTACCCCTAAAATAATCTAGCTCATGATACTTTTCATCAGCAAATACAATGGATGCCCTGTTGCTTTTGATGTTGTAGTGGTATAGGGTGTGAAGAACGGAAAAAGTAAGGCTCTCTCCCGGCGTAATTGCGTGAATTTTCGACTCGGTTACCCTAGAGGTTAGCTGCAGATTTAGGTGCTGAAATTTGCCCGTGTTTAGGTTAAACCTGTTAAGCCCATTGCTAGCAATGATCCAGTATATGCTGTCGTTGTCCTGTGTAATTGAGGTGATGTTTGGACTACTTATCGTTGTTGGATCACGTGGATCGTGTAGATAATTCTGCCAAGTTCCGGTTTCGCGATGTAGTATGGACAATCCATTGGCTCCAACCAAGATGTTTCCGTGGCTATCCTCGAATAGTGCTCTTACAACATCTCCTGAAATGCTGTTCCCTTGTGACTGATGTTTAAAAACCGAAAACTTGTTAGCATCGTACTTTGCTAATCCGTATATGGTACCAAACCACAGGTAGCCCTTGGTATCCTTATGAATACACCTAACCTCATTATTAGGTAAACCATTGGCCTCGCTATACACCTCATAACCTAAATACTGCGGTTGGGCATTCAAAATATTTGAGCACACAAGTAACCAAACTACGATACAAAATCCTGCTTTTGCCAACAGCTTCACCTTTTCCGCTTTATTAATTTATATGATTATCCGCTTTAGTACCTATATCATTTTTGCGTCATTGCGATCCCGACGTTCTTTGTCGGGAGAAGCAATCTTTAGTTCTGATTTACAACCAACTGCTTCTTCGGGAAAAGTACTCCCTGCCTGCCGCCTGCTTGCCTGCAAAGGCTGGCTCGCAATATCAAATTCATTATTATTTTGTTGTATCATAAGTTTTTCATCACTTTAGGCATATTTGCGGATAATCATATTAATTTAAAACTATAACTACGTAAGCATGAACGAATGTAAAAGGAAAAAACGCGTTAGTGAGCTCAATCTACTCTTTCATAACATAGTGTTTGACTTGCCATAAAATGGAAGCTATCTTACATTCAGATTGATAATTGAAATTACTTATAAAAACCATCATCGCCAAGGTTATTCATTAAAAAAAACTGCATAGCTTTTGATAGTTATGTATAAAAACGAAAACCCTTAAAAAATATAGCCATGAAAAAACTTATTTACATATCAGTTATTGCTTTCCTAACCATAGGAAATAGCATGGTTGCGGCACAAGGTTCGCAAAAGGAATACCTCGGACTACCCGGCGACAACCTTAATCTTTACGCCGTGATGGATCTCTTCCAAAGCGCTGAAACGCTTGAGGCTTTTGAGCGCAAGCTTAACGATCCGGAGCAAATGGTTAACAACCTCGATTTGAACAACGATAATTATGTTGATTACATCATGGTTCTCGATTACGCCGAGGACGATTTGCATAATATTGTTCTTCGGGTTGCACTTAACGAGAATGAGTATCAGGATGTAGCTGTAATTGTGGTTGAAAGATTTCCCAACGGTTCGGTGCAAATTCAGCTGATTGGAGACGAAACCCTTTATGGTCCCAGCTACATTGTTGAGCCTATTTATGCAGAGACCCCCAATCCTGGCTACCGTGGGAATAGCGTGTACATAGCCGAAACGAACTATGATGGTCCTGCTGTATCCACAACTTTCTACGAGGTATCTCAATGGCCAATTGTAGTTTACGTTTACAGTCCATACTATCGCCCTTGGCATTCGGCTTGGCGCTGGGGATACTACCCCTCCTACTGGAACCCTTGGCACCCTCACTACTGGCATTACTACTACGGATACCACTCGCATTGGCACCCTCACTACTACGCCCACTACAGGCACTGTAGGTATCACAGGAGCTCTCGCTACCAAACCGTGTACTACTCGCGTGTAAGGCGAACCTCTTCAACGGTAGTTGTAAATGTTAACAACGGTAGGTATAAAGACACATACACACGACCCGAAACCCGCAGGGCTGGCGAACAGATTGCCAGCCAAAGGGTATCGGAACGTCAAAGAACAACCACCGGTACCGCTTCGGTAAACAGCACCACCCAAAAGC
>JAVERU010000208.1:0-3285 GCA_034006965.1 Tenuifilaceae bacterium | reverse complement strand
TCGTAGAAAAACTTACTGGGGATTCGCTTGGGGTTTGACTGAAGTCCTGAAATAATTTCCTGAGCAAGATCCGTTTTGCCAAGCCTGTCGAGATAATTGACCAGCTCAATTTTTGCGTGGGCTGATATATCGCTCCTATATTGATTCATTACAGATTGTTAATTTTGAAATTTATAGCTATCGGTACTCTGGATTCTCAAAACACCAGCGCGAACCCATATCCCAATCGCCCCGGGAGTTTCCATAAGCTGGATAGCCCTTGTTAGCTTTAAGCATCTTTGCAAGATGCATAAGGTTGTAGGTCATAAAAGTAGTATTGCGATTAGTAAAATCGTTGCTTTGGGCATTGGACTCCTTATCGAGATAGCTTGGCCCAGGGCCAACCTCACCAATCCATCCACTATCGGCCTGTGGCGGAATGGAGTAGCCAATATGCTGCAATGCGTAGAGCATACCCATAGCGCAATGCTTAACGCCATCCTCATTCCCTGTAATAATGCAACCGCCAACCTTTCCGTAGTATAGGTACTGCCCCTTGTCGTTTCTATTCCCGCTCATACTGTAAAGCCGCTCAATTAGCATTTGAGCAACCGATGACTTTTCGCCAAGCCAAATAGGGGTTCCAATAACCAGTATATCAGCAGCAAATAGCCTCTCAAAAAGCTCGGGCCACTCATCGAACTCCCATCCGTGTTCCCTCATATCGGGGTAAACGCCAGTAGCCACTTTGTGGTCAATCAAACGGATCTGGTCAACGCTAACGCCCTCATTCTCCATAATTTTTATGGATAGATTCATTAAACCTTGAGTATGACTAAGCGATGGAGATTTTTTCAGAGTGCAATTAACAAACATTGCTTTCAGTTCGGAAAAATCGATTTTACTCATAGCTATATACTTAATATTTGCTAGAGAATATTTTGAGTAACTTGTGCAGGAACGCCAACCTCAAAAGGATTATCAAGGTTACTCCACTCAAACCAGCCACCATCGTAAACCGAAACCTTGGGCCAGCCCATCAGCCAGGCGTTGAACCAAGCCTCGCTTCCACGCCATCCCGTTCCGCAGTAAAAAGCCAAATGCTTATCGGGGGTAATACCGTTTTTAATCCAGTTCTCGGCAATCTCTTGAAACTCGCGTGTAGTATGATCGAGGTTTCGGTAGTTCTCCATATGGTAGGCATCGCTGCCACAATCGGCAAAAACGGCTCCGGGAATCCGCCCCTTCTTCTCTATGTAATTGTAACCACTCACCTCGCCAATATACTCGGGCCAGCTGCGTACGCAAACCAGCTCAGCCTTTGGTGATGCTAACATATGTTTTGCCTCAGTCGTATCAACAGCCAAGTTTGGTTGCTGTGGAATGGAAACGCCAAAATCATCCACTGGTTTTTTAGGTTCATCAACCGTTGAAACTTCAAAACCATCGTCGGTCCAAGATTGGAAACCGCCATTGAGTATTCTCACATCCTTTACACCAGCGTACATCATTATAAAGGCATTGCGGATTGCTCCAATATCGCCTGCTGCGCTACCAGGGAATGGATCATCGTTATTAGGAAACATAAATTTTCCGTAAAGGATAACCGTTGTGTCGGCAGAAATGCCGTGCTGCTCCAACGCTTTTTTCAATTCCTCGGGCGAGCGACGGTTCCACGTTTCTGGCGCTTCAAGCGCCAAGGTGTCCATATCAATGGCACCGGGAATATGCCCGCTCAGGTATGCACAGCGGTTGCGATAGTGAGCGTGCACCACAACAAATTTTGAGGCATTGTAATGCGCAGGTTTCCCTCCGTTGATTAGCTCATTTACCCACGATGCGGGCACAAGGTTTTTGAACCGTTCGAGTCGCTCCATTGGCAGCGAGTCGTTTGCTGACCACTCCTCAACAAAATTGTTGTAAACTGAAACATCGCTATATCCAGCCTTTACAAATAATTCCGCAACAATTTGCGAATCCTGCTCATCATATCCATAAACAATAACTTTATGGTTTGGAAGTATCCCCTTTGAGCGGACAATCTCAATCCAGTCCATATAGTTTGTCCACTTCAGGGGCAAACTTTTTGCTCCCTTAATATGGCCTCCGCGCTTCTCCCCTTTTAGCTGCCATCCATTGTAGGCATCAACGGGGCGCGTATCAATAATTTTTATATCCTCATTGGTAGTAAGAGGAATAAGCTCATTGGTAGAAATTACTTTAATCATAAATGAAAATTATTCGTTTACAATCTGGACTCCACGCCAGAATGCAATATGACCCTTAATGCTTTTTGCCAACTCACTTGGATTTGGGTAGTACCAGGCCGCATCGGTGTTAACCCTTCCTTCAACCTTTAGGCTGTAGTATGATGCATTGCCCTTCCAAGGGCAAATGGAGTGCGTGTCGCTATCGACGAGATACTCCTTTCTTACTGATTCAGCAGGGAAATAATGGTTTCCCTCAATATTCACGGTGGATTTGCTTTCAGCAATTACCTTTCCGTTCCAAACTGCTTTCATATCAATTAATTTTTTGGTTTACATTACTTTACCTCAGGTAAGCTGTTAATTATATCGCTTACGGCTGAGCGTTCACGGTAGTCGGGATTAAAGTGACGCCATATAATCTTCCCATCTTTTCCAACAACATAGGTTGCCGGGATTGGTAAATCAACACTACCATTGGAATGCGCTTCCTTTAGATTTGCCCTTAAGATTGTATTGTACATAACCACCTCAGATTTTTTTGGAGTAAAGGTTACGTCGTAAGCATTGGCAATTTTGTAATCCATATCGAATAGAATTGGGAATGCTGCGCCTGTTTTTTCAGCTGTTTTTTCGGCCAACTCTTGGTTCTCTGGTGAAATGGCCACAACTGTTGCTCCTTTCGATAGAATATACTTTAAATTGTTCTGAATCTCGGTGAGGTGCTTATTGCAAATTGGGCACCACTGGCCACGAAAGAAAATTATCACCACGGGGCCTTCTTTAAGCGACTTTTCCAATGAAAAGATTTGCCCACTCTGGTCAGTTGCTTCAAAAAGAGGTGCCGTCTGACCAACCTCAAGGCCTTTGGCCTCATCTGCTCTTCTGCCTTCTTGAGCAGCTAAACCTTTGCCTAATATCATTAGGGTAAATAAAATTAACATTGATACTCTCATAATTTAATAGTTTTGGTCTAAGTACATGACAAAAAATTAAATACACTGTAATCTAGGCTATTGTATCCTGTTAAGAGAACTTTTGACAAGTAGTCCAACCCGCATTTGAAAACGCTAACAGCCCTACGACCATGTTTTTTTAT
>JAVERU010000209.1:0-3285 GCA_034006965.1 Tenuifilaceae bacterium | reverse complement strand
GTTAGTAGCCAATCCGGGTTGCTATCCTACTTCTGCTATTTTGCCATTGGCGCCACTCGTTTCGGCTGGATTAATAGATCCTAAGAGAGTTATTATCGATGCGAAATCATCTGTTTCCGGCGCCGGAATAAAGCACAGTGAAACCAATCTGTTTTCCAACGTGAACGATAATTTCAAGGCATATGGCTTAAAGAAACACAGGCATTCTATCGAAATAAAGCAGATTCTGGATCGTTTTTCAAAGGACAAAAACACAATTCAATTCACACCACATCTGTTGCCGGTTGACCGGGGAATCTTATCCACAATTTATGTGCAACCCAAATCAAATATCGAGGAAGCACCAATAAAACAGTTGTTTAAATATTTTTACCAAGATAAACCTTTTGTTCGCCTCTGCGAAAATCCGCCTGCCATAAAAGACGTGCGTGGCAGTAATTATTGCGATATATTTGTGGATTACGACTCCACAACCAATAATATTATTCTGGTGAGCGTGATTGATAACCTGGTGAAAGGTGCTGCCGGACAGGCCGTTCAAAACATGAATATCATGTTTGATTTTGATGAAAGAACAGCTTTGCAACAAGTGCCGATGCATCCTTAAAAATGATGCCAAAAAAATACTATGAAAACACAAAACACGAACAAAAAGAAAGTAACCTATACTTCAAAAAACATGATTAAAAATATCACAAATGTAAGAGGAATAGAATGTTGGGGCGCACATACCGGCGTTAAATCGCTGAGGCGTGATTTGGCACTAATTTATTCAGTAGTGCCTGCCAGCGCCGCCGCAGTATTTACTCAAAATCAGGTGATTGCCGAACCGGTAAAAGTTTCAAAAAAGCATATCAAACAATCCAAAGGCATTGCACGTGCCATCATTGTGAATGCTGGTAATGCCAATGCATGCACTGGTGAGCAGGGACGCCTTGCCGCCGAAGCAATGGCTGCCACCACGGCACAGGAGCTTGGCATTGACGTGAACCAGGTGTTGGTGGCATCAACAGGAATTATTGGCGAAGTATTTCCGGTGGATGATGTGCTGGCAGGCATTAAAAAAAGTGTTCCAAAATTGAGTAGTAAATCAAGTGCCGGTTCCTTTGCCGCCAATGCCATCTTAACTACCGACACTTTTCCTAAAGAGGGTTTTATAGAATTTGAATTGGACGAATGTGAAGTAAATATGGGCGGAATCGCTAAAGGTTCGGGCATGATACATCCCAATATGGGGACTATGCTTGCTTTCATCGCTACCGATGCTGCCATAACGCCCGAGCTGCTGCAAACAACGCTTAAAGAACTTGTGGATCGCACCTTTAATATGATTACCGTTGACGGTGATACTTCTACCAACGATACCGTTTTTGTGCTGGCCAATGGCAAAGCAAAAAACACCTTAATTAGCTCTAAAAAAGATCCGGATTATGCTGCTTTTCGAGAAAATTTAGAAGAGCTGATGCTTCATCTGGCCAAGCTAATCGTGTCCGACGGAGAAGGTGCTTCTAAGTTTATCAACTATAAAGTTATGAATGCGCCCAACGAACAAACTGCTAGAATTATCGCACGTGCAGTCTCCTCTTCTTCCTTGGTGAAGACGGCCATGTATGGCCGTGATCCTAACTGGGGTCGGATTGTTTCGGCAGCTGGAAACGCAGGTGTTCCATTTGATTACGAAAAAATTTGCCTGCGAATTGGCACTGAGTTAGAATTGGTGAAAGTGCTTGAAGACGGCCATCCGATTGACTATGATAAGCGGCTGATGAAACAAATGTTGCGCGAGTCTCACGTGGTAATTGAAATCGACCTAAAAGGCGGAAAAAAGACTGCAACCGCTTGGGGAACTGACTTAACTACCGATTATGTGTTGTTCAACTCTGTTTATACCACCTGATCTTGATGTGTAGAAACCCATCTTTCTTAGCTGAAGATAAAGTGTTTTATAAGTTTATTAGCTTATGTATTGAATAAAATATACCAGTAAACACGTATTGTGCAGTTGGGTAGTCTGAAGTAATTTTGACTTCGAAAGCAGAGCTTTAATGTTTTCATTTCGGTTATCCTGCAGAAATATTTAGGAGCTCTATGCAGGAAGAGGTTAGTCTTTTGGTTGGTTTGGCTAATCTCGTTGGTTTAGTCCGAAATTTCGAAATCCCCTTTGACACCTGTCATAAGGGGGTTTTTTATTTCTGACCGTATTAAAGTACCTTTGCAGCAAATCTATGCTATGGAAACTTTTCAGCTTGAAGGTCACGAATTCATTCATCTCAATCAACTGCTCAAACTTACCGGTATTGCAGATAGCGGAGGTGATGCTAACCAATTAATTTTGGATGGAGAAGTGTTGGTAAACCAGCAAACTGCAACTGAGAAACGCAAAAAAATCCGCGTCGGCGATCAGGTTCAAATTGGCGATATCACAGTAGTTGTTGAGCTTTAACAGACAAATAAAACGATTGATTTTGATCTGGTTCGTTAGATTATTTTAATTTAGCTACTTGTTTAATACCTAGATAAGCCATATGCACGAAGACTTATTATTACTCGATCATATCCGACTAAATTTCAGCCAGGCTGGTCTGCATCTGATGAATATCACCATTGGATTTATCATGTTTGGCGTAGCCTTGGGAATTAAGACTGAAAATTTCAAAAAGGTCTTTTTGCATCCAAAAGGGGTGATTGTAGGTTTAGGAAGCCAGTATTTGTTGCTTCCGACGCTCACATTCTTGGCTGTATGGCTGCTCGACGATTATATTACGCCATCGGTAGCCTTTGGTATGCTATTGGTTGCTTCATGTCCCGGCGGTAATGTTTCTAATTTTATTTCCAGCGTAGCCAAAGCCAATGTGGAGCTTTCGGTTAGCATGACGGCCATTGGAACAATACTTGCCGTAATTTTCACACCATTGAATTTCTCGTTTTGGGGTGGCCTTTATTCCACAACATCACCTTTGCTCCGACCTATCGAAATTGACCCGCTGGAAATGTTTCGAACCGTTTTTATCATTCTCGGGGTGCCTGTAATTGCAGGAATGATATTTGCGCAAAAACTCCCAAAAATCACTCAAAAAATTATTCAGCCCATCCGCAGCATTTCCTTGTTGGTCTTTGGATTATTTATCGTGTTGGCGTTTCGCAACAACTTCAATTATTTTGTGGAGTATATCTACTGGATTTTGTTTATTGTGTTGTTGCATCACCTGTTAGCTTTAGTTTCAGGCTATTCTTTTGCTGCCGTATTTGGACTCAATCGCATCAATCGGCGCACAGTAGCTATCG
>JAVERU010000207.1:0-3369 GCA_034006965.1 Tenuifilaceae bacterium | reverse complement strand
CAAATGGCTAACCTGAGAACCTATAAAAAAAGTAACAACTGGGATCAAGTAAAAAGCCTTATTGTCAACAATAAAGAAGCCGCGTAAGAAAATGGGAAATTTGTCGTACACCCAAGTCTATTAGGGGCGCCGTTTTGCAAGGGATTCTATTTGGATCAGTGGCCATGCTGGGCATGATTAACCCCTTAGTGTTCGAGGAGGGTTTGGTTTTCGATGGCCGATCGGTGGTCATCAGCTTGTGTGCATTGTTTTTTGGCCCTATACCTGCTGCCATATCGGCAGGGATGGCGATTGTATTACGTTTATACCAAGGGGGTATTGGAACCATAATGGGTGTTTCAGTCGCATCGGCTTCAGCCATAATTGGTGTGATATTTTACTACCAACGTAAGCTTAAAGGTAAGCGAATATCAAGTTTGTTCCTACTGGGTTTTGGCGTTCTTGTGCACATAGCTATGCTCTTGCTTACCCTAACTCTGCCATTGGCACGTGCCGAGGCAGTTGTGAGAGAGATTGGTTTGGCAATTATTGTATTTTACCCATTGGCCACCATACTTATTGGTAAAATTCTTTACGATCAGGAAGTTAAGCAAGAGTCGGTCGGTGCTTTACGAAAAAGCGAGGAGCTTTTCAGGTCGTTAGCCCAATCGTCGCCTGTTGGCATCTATAAAATTAAAACCTCGGGTGATATTACCTTTGTTAATGAACGATGGTGTGAAATAATTGGCATCACACGTACCGATATCGTTGGAAGAGACCACACTTCATTTATTAACCCTGCTGATGTAGACCGAGTAAAAAGCTTGTGGGAGGAAAGGGTAAACAGGCCCAAAACTTTTACCATCGAATTCCGAACATTTTTTGAAGGTGCTAGCTACCGCTGGGTTCTTGCGCAGTACGAGCCAGAATTTGATGAGTACGGCAATGTGCAAGGATACGTGGGGAGCATAACAGATATTGATGAACGGAAAAAAGCAGAAGATCAGCTAAGGTTATGGGAAGATATCTTTAAATCTACCCGCATGGGAATAGTGGTGGGGATGGGAGAGCAAAAAGTGTTAAGCGTTTTTAATCCAGCCTTTGCCCAGCTTTACGGATTCGCAGAGGATGAGCTAAAAGGAAAACCCGTTTCAACTGTTTTTGCAGAGGATGAAAGAGATAAAATTCCCATTGCCATACAAAAGGCATACGATGATGGGTACTACGTTTATCAAACGTGGCATATTAAGAAAAACGGTCAACGATTCCCGGCTCTGATTAGCATAACGGGGGTTAAGGATAACGAGGGACATCCGCTTTATCGTATTGTAAACGTTCAGGATATTAGCGATAGGGTTGAATCGGAATTCAAGCTAAAACAGGAAAGGGCTAGGCTTGCTGGCATAATTGAGGGTACCAATGTGGGTACATGGGAGTGGAATGTGCAAACTGGCCATACTGAGTACAACGAACGATGGGCCGAGATGATTGGCTACTCACTGGAGGAGTTAGATTCCAATACGATTAATACTTGGCTTAGGCTCATTCATCCCGATGATGAACCCAGCGTTATGCAGGCGTTACAGAACCATTTCGATGGGAAATCGGAGATATACCAGTGTGAGTTTAGAATGAAGCATAAAGGAGGCCACTGGGTTTGGATACAGAATAGAGGAAAGGTTGCACATTGGACCGACGATGGAAAGCCGTTCATGATGTTTGGCTTTCATCTTGATATAACTGAGCGCAAGCACTGGGAGCAGAGGCTTGAGCAGAGTGAGCGTAGGTTGAAAGAGCAGAACGAGGAGTACCTGTCGCTAAATGAGGAGCTTACCGAGATAAACGAAAAGCTAAAGGAAAGCGAGAAGCGCCTAAAGGAGCAGAACGAGGAGTACCTGTCGCTAAACGAGGAGCTTACCGAGTCGAACCAGCGAATCATATCCATCAATGGCGAGTTGGAGAAAGCACGAGAGCGAGCCGAGGAGAGCGATAGGCTCAAATCTTCATTCCTGGCCAATATGAGCCACGAAATCCGGACCCCCATGAACGCCATTGTGGGTTTCTCCGAGATATTGCTTCGCCCTAATCTTACCAATGATAAGCAAAAGCTTTATACCGAAGTGCTTAACGCCTCATGCAATCAGCTGCTTGGCATTATTAACGATGTGCTCGATATTTCAAAGATTGAAACGGGTCAGGTGATGATTCATCGCGCAGAGCTCGATATTAACAAGATGCTTAGGGGAATAAAATCCATATTTGCTCACAATGCTAATAACAAGAAGAACCAGCTAACCCTCTCTTTACATCTCCCCGATGAGAATTGCCTTATGTATACCGATGAGGGTAAGGTAACTCAGGTTGTTACAAATTTAGTAAGCAATGCCATTAAGTTTACCGATAACGGCACCATCGAAATAGGTTACCATGTGGATGGTGAGGATATCGAGTTTTGGGTAAAAGATACTGGTATTGGCATATCACCCGAGGATCAACCCATTGTTTTCGATCGCTTTAGGCAGGTCGATTCATCACTCAAAAAGAACTATGGTGGCACAGGGCTAGGCTTGTCCATCTGTAAGGCTTATGTCGAGATGCTTGATGGTGATATCGGCGTACAGTCGCAGGTTGGTAAGGGGTCTCGTTTCTACTTCACCTTGCCATTTATATCAGTACAATCAAAAGCACCAAAACCGTCAAGATCACTTCATCAGAGCTACGATTTTAAGGGCAAAACCATTTTGGTGGCAGAGGATGAACCTGCCAACTTCTTCTATATAAACGAGCTGCTACGGGAAACGGGTGCTAGCATTATCCACGTTGTAAATGGTGCCGAAGCCGTTGATAGGGTTGAGCAAAATTCAAATATCCATTTGATCCTTATGGATATTAAAATGCCGGTTATGAACGGAATTAGGGCCACTGAAATAATCCGAAGCAAGGGGAATTCAATTCCAATTATAGCCCTTACAGCCTACGCCATGGCGGGCGATAAGGAGAAGTGTCTCAGTGCGGGTTGTTCCGATTACGTTGTAAAGCCCATTGTGCGCGACGAGCTGTTCTCCACCATCGAGATGTATTTAAGGTGACCCTGTTATCAGGTTCCATTGCTATGCGTAAGTAAATTTTGCTGAACAATTTTGTTGAACGAGAGTTTTAATTTCATAAACTTCTTACCATTTTACTCGTTATTAATTGCTCAGCAAATCAAAAACAATTAGCAATGCTATGGATTTTGTAAATGTTCCCAAAGGGATGAACTAAGACGATGAGCAGCAGAACTCCTAAGTAGTAAACAATCATTAAACCCACAAGAGTTCACCAAAAACCTTGAAGATTTAATCGAGAACCTTCAGGTGTACCAAATTGAACTCGAAATGCAGAATCAGG
>JAVERU010000206.1:0-3391 GCA_034006965.1 Tenuifilaceae bacterium | reverse complement strand
CCGAGCGAGTACTTTAATGGACTGATTGACAATGTTTGCATCTGGGATAAGGCTCTGAGCGACGAAGAAATACTAAACTCTTACAACATTCTCCCTGTTGGAGACGAAACCAATTTAGTGGGTTTATGGGATTTCAATGAGGGCGCAGGAACTTCCATCGCAAACCACGCAATTACAGGTGTATATGATGGCATCTTGCAAGGCACATTTATTTCCATATCCGATCCAATAGCCGATACGGATGGTGATGGCGTGAACGACGACGATGACGACTTCCCACTGGATGCTGCAAAAGCTTATAAGACTGTTTACCCCTCTGGCAGCGCTTTCTATTATCACCTTTACGAAGACCTTTGGCCAAGCCTCGGCGACTATGACTTCAACGATGTTATCCTGAAAACAAAGCTGCATACCTACACCAATGGGCAAAACAAATTGGTAGGCGGCAGGGTGGTAAGTACGGTTTACTGGATTGGCGGTGGTATACCGAGAGGTGTCGGAATGGAATGGTTTGCCTCTACCGGAAATGCCTCACAGCTGAAATATTTGCCCGAAAACACGGTTATCTTTACCGATGGCAGCAATGTAATTACAGATCCAATCGTTAAAAACGCCGTGCAGCTATTCGATAACAATATCATCGAAAGTCTTAACGAGACTGTTGATTTCGAGTTCGATTGGGATGAACAAAAAGGCGGCAATTCCCTTTGGGTTCAGGTGTATATCTACAACGAAAGACAACACGAAATACATATGTTTGGTCATCCTCCAACAGAGGCTCAGGCCATGAATCTGTTTAACACCGGCAATGATGCTTCCCAAACTACATGGAACTGGACAGCAGGAGTTAGCTTTTCAAATCCGGCTGATTTTTACAAAACGTCAAATAACTTGCCCTGGGGACTTGAAATCTCGGCAGAGGAATTTAGGATTCCCATAGAGAAAATCGAGATAATACATGCCTATCCACAATTTAAAGCCTGGGCTGAATCGGGCGGCACCCAGAACAGAGATTGGTACAATTATCCCGATAAATCAAAAACTTTTTTGCCTGAGGAGTTATAGGCAAAAAATATTGGTCTGATTATTACAACAATGAAACTCCCTCAAAAATTGAGGCGTTTTCTAAACGACGTTATGAAATCCTACTGGACGTTCAAAAGTCTATATCATGGCTCCACGCCGAAAAGTCAAAAACAAACAAATGCCACTAAGACTCTAAGAATCACAAAGTGCTGTCTGTTAACAATATAAACTTCGCGAAATTTTGTGTTTTCGTGCCACTTCGCCATAGTTCGGTAAGCTCACCACGAGTGGTTCGGATTGCTCACAACGAGTGCTCGGAGCATCGCTTTGTGGCAAAATATTACTTTTCGTAGGAAGCACTATCATGTAATCTTAAACTTTTCATCGTCCGAGGCACAAAGATATGGAAACCTACCATTGACAAAATTATGTAACTTTATGATATTGAAGCTCTAGGAGATTCCTTTGTCGTAAAAGACGGCATCGGAATGACATTTCCGTGGTTACAGGATGAGTGGGCAGAGGCATGGATTTAAAATTTTCTCCTGCGGTATCAAGAACGGCCTTACCTGCATTATTCATAAAAAAATAATTTAAGACTTAAAATGGTAATTTTTAGCACTTTGTAAATAAATTATAAAAATCATTTTTTTACGAGAGCGTTTATTTTAACGCATCTACATCGTTGCTAACTCCTTGAAATTAGCTACTATATCTGCGAAGTTCGACGCCTCGTATCTGCATTAAACTAAACGCTTTAATAACGCAGGCTTGTTGTCATATTACCCTGTGCACCCCTTTTCTTTCGGGGGCGTTGGGACTTGACATGAGAAACCTATTTTTCAATCCCATATCCAGGATGGAGAGAGAGGCTATGGAAAAACCAAACCTCTTTCTTACTGATAATGAGCAACTTTTATTGATAAGCTCGTCCTTTTACCGCTTGATTGTTAATAAATTCTGAAATTTTTTTTCTGATGACCGGACAATTGTGTAGTACCTTTGTGCTAAGAAAGTTCATAATCTTCCAAAAAATAATAGCCTTTCTTTTTCGCAGATAGTGTTTATTATGCCACGCCGGAATAGCTATATCTATGTAAATAAAAAAACTTTTAAAAGATAAAAAAGAAAGCTAAACAACAACTGAACACTAAATTATGATTACCTATAAAAAAGCAATCTTGATCCTAGAAGACGGTACCGAAATCATCGGAAAATCCTTTGGCCACGAGCAATCAGTATCCGGCGAAGTTGTTTTCAATACCGCCATGACGGGTTACCCTGAAAGCCTGACCGACCCCTCCTATGCTGGCCAACTTCTCGTTGCGACCTATCCGCTAATTGGAAATTACGGCGTGCCTGATGATAAAGTCGAGAATGGCTTGCCGGTTAATTTCGAGTCGGACCGCATACAGGTTTCAGCGCTAATCGCGTCGGACTATACCGAAGACTACAGCCATTGGAACGCGCATCAGAGCCTTGGCGACTGGCTTAAAAAACATAAAATTCCAGCTTTGTTTGGTATCGATACCCGCGCATTGACGAAGATACTGCGTGAAAAAGGAACCATGTCAGGTAAAATTATCTTTGATAATGTTGATCCCGGATTTTCTGATCCAAATCAGGAAAACCTGGTAGCAAAAGTCAGCACTGATAAAGTTATAGAATATGGCAATGGCGAAACCCGCGTACTGCTTGTTGACTGCGGTGTGAAATACAATATCATCCGTCATTTCGTCAGCAGAGGCATCAAGGTGATCAGGGTGCCATGGGACTACGACTACTCTGAGATCGCGTTTGACGGCTTGTTTATTTCCAACGGCCCCGGAAACCCAAAAATGTGCAACATTACCATCCAGCATTTGACAAAATCACTGCAACAGGATATTCCTATTTTCGGGATTTGCTTAGGCAATCAATTACTTGCGCTGGCTGCCGGAGCCGATACCTATAAACTGAAATACGGCCATCGAAGCCACAATCAACCGGTATTACAGCTCGGCACCAACAAAGCCTTGATAACATCTCAAAATCATGGCTTTGCCATTGATTCCCACTCAATACCTACGGACTGGGAAACCTATTTTGTCAACCTGAACGATGGAACCAACGAGGGTCTCAGGCACAAGACAAAACCCATCTTCACGGTACAGTTTCATCCCGAAGCCTCAGGAGGGCCAACAGATACTGAATATTTGTTTGACGACTTCCTGAAAAACGTTCAAGCCTTCAAAGACAATAACGCCAAAAACTAGCCCGTATCCATGGAACAAAACAAAATCCTGAACATAAAAAAAGTCCTGATCCTGGGTTCCGGTGCCTTAAAAATTGGTGAAGCCGGAGAATTTGATTATAGCGGGTCGCA
>JAVERU010000205.1:0-3398 GCA_034006965.1 Tenuifilaceae bacterium | reverse complement strand
ATAATTCCCTCCATGTACTCTGAAAGGCATGTGTACCATGCAATAACAGGTAAATACATTGCTTTACCAACAAACTGTTTTTCTTTAGCAACTAACTTATATCTCCTTGCCAAGGTAATTACCCTTGCGTATTTCTCGTCCCTTAAAAGAGCCTGAAAAAAAGAGCTAAAGAATAAATGCCATCGATACTCAAGAATTTCCTTCTTATAACCCTCGAAAAAGGTTGTTCCATAGCTTACTGCTTTATCGCTCTGATTGTTTGCTGTAAGAGTTTTAATATATAAAGACGCAAATCCAATTCTGCTATGCAAGCTATTGGTATTCTTAACTTCAGGAATTGACTCTGTCATAAGCCTTAGCGCTTTAGCACTTTTACCGTTTCTAAGTAAAATACCACAAAGGCTAACTAAGTAAAAAAGATAATCGCTTTTCTTCTGCCGAATAGATAGAAAACCATACTTCTCGGCAGTATCTAACTCATTGAGCTTCGAATGCATCATGGCCCTATTATGATAATAGTTAGCCATTATCCGTTTTGAATAGAAAAGATTGGTTTTAAACTGACTATCTAAGTGCTCATAAACGCTTAATAATCGCTCAAACTCCCTATTTGTATAGTAGAGTATGGTTAGCCTTACAGCAGCACGATATCGGGTATAACCGTCCAATTTTTCGTTGTAGTATATAATCTTAAGCAGCTTTTCCCAAAGTAGAAACTCATCATCATCGGCTGCAATTTGCCTTACTATGCGCTCTGCAGCCCTATTCATTTCGTTATTTTGATATTGAGAATGTACATAGTTATTCTGGTATCTTTCTAAAAAATCAGTTACCTGTGCATAATATCGAATACGACTTCTGACCATCAAATAATCGCGATAATGCTGTATAACCTGATAAAAGCGAATGAAATTATAGGATGCCGGACTAATCTGGTGAACTTGTTTCATCAGTATCTTTTCCTGTTCGGGTGTAATACTATCCGTCATTACACTTTTTTCAATAGAGAGCAGCCATTCGTATTGTAAATCAACATCAGCATTGTCAAGGCTTTCGGTAATCCATTTTTTTATATAGGAGTATGCTCTCTTGTCGATTGAAGTATCGTAAGGTAAGCGATTAAGGGGATTTTTACTGTTGTAGTTAACGAGGTTAAGTATCTTGAGATTTTCGGGTTTATTAAATTGCTGTATAGCAACAAGATAATCTGTTTCGTGCGGAAACAGTGAATTTGCAAAATCTGAAAAGGTTGATAGTTTACTTTTCATAGCTATAAATTAGGCCTTTGCTAAGGTACTAAAAATATAAAAAGCCAGCTATTACGCTGGCTTAATAAAAAAAAACTAAACCTAAACTATTGAAAAACTCCTATAAAGTACTTAACCACTCCTTAGCTTCGTCGACAGTTTTAAAAAACTTACTTTCGAATTTTGTGTGGTCGCGTTTGCTTGCAATATTATTAACAGCAAATTTTACAAAAGCATCAGAATCGCCTAAAACTGTTGCCGAATATCGATAGCCTGCTTTCTCGGCTCGGGGCAACCACTCATTGTTAAGCCATTGCTGATCTTTGACAGTAAAAAGAGTTGCGCTAGAGTTATCAACTAAAACTTTTGATACACCATTCTTCTGCATAACATCCAAGGCTGTATTACATCCTATCCTAAACTCATCGCTACTAGGCATGCCTGTCCACCGAATCATAGCACTCTTTACATCAACAAGATATGAAACTATGCAATTATTACCAACCTTAATATCATCCATAGGAATAATTTTTCTAGCTGAAAAATAACTTCACCTCGCTGTTAAATACCTCTGATTTTTCGAACATTAAAAAATGGCCACATTTGGGAACCATAACCAGTTTACTATTTTTAATTTTTGAAGCACCATTCTTTGCCACCTCAATAGTAGGACCTGGATTTAGAAATCTGTTTGGAATTAAGTTATCATTCTCGCCAAAAAGGATAAGCGTTGGAACTTTGATATCCTGGAGATAATTGAGAACAGGATTATCAACCATCCCTTGAACCGATTGTGCAACGGCATAACAATAAGCATCAAAGTCGTCAGCTGAGCGCATACTAATCCTATCGGTTATCATAAATTCAGCATCTTTGGGCATACGATAAAAATTTGACGCCAAATTATTCTGAATTGCTTCGGTAGTAGTAAGTTTTACGCCATCCAAAGTCATTGCTTCCCTAAACCATTGCTTTTGACCTTTATGAAATTTCTCAAAACCTGCGGGTGAAACCAGCACTAATCCATCAACAATATTTGGGTATTGCAGTGCAGTAGTTATAGCTATTTGCCCTCCCATGGAGTGTCCTGCTATAATTACGTTGCTTAAACCCAACTCGTGCACAAACTCGTTAACTATCTCGGCATAAAAGGTCATTTGGCCGCTATGGGGCTGTTTACTCGATTTACCGTAACCGGGTAAATCAATTGATATACATCTATAGTCAGCTTTCAGCTGGTCAACATTTTTAATCCATGCCTGAAGGTAACTCCCTAGTCCATGAATAAAAATTATGGTTTGTTTGCCTTTTCCCTCATCGGTATAGGCAATATCGTAACCACTAACCGGCAGGTGCGCTTTCTTTACTTCGTGCCGATACTCCATATCATCGAGATGCTTAAACTTAGCCAATTTTTTATATGGAGTGCTACAATTAATCATTGTAAATAGGCTAACGAATATTGTAATTATTAATGTCTTTTTCATTTCTGCATCAATTTTTGGTTAACCCTTAAAACATAAGCCATTTAAAAACCAGGAATGCTGTCCATGGGTTTACAGGTCGTGTATCTGAATTTCCATTTACCGAGCTGCTATATGAACTCTGCTTGCTATCGTAAAAATCGCCTAGCATTAAGTATGCTCCATGTAATTCAAGACTCATAAAGGGCCCAATGTTATAGGCAACTTTACCATTAACCTCTGTTCCCATTATAGATCCTCCCCCTTTAGGTTGAACATTGCTAAGAGCAAATGCACCCCCAATTTTAGCATCAATTTTATGAGGAACAACACTCTTAGAAAAGTTTGCAGTAATAGCAGTTAGGCCATAGCCCATGTTTGAAATATCGCAAACTGCATGCATAAAACGGTTAACCACATTGCCATGAGGCAAAAGAATGTATGATCCGGAACTAATGAAAATAGCTCCTGGCGATCCCCATTGGTTTCCAGTAATAACCCCCGAATATTTGCCATCGGATATGCCATTATCATCGCCCGATGCGTAAAGTACATCAACGGATGCATTATCGTTTAGAGTCTGTCCGTATCGATAAGATAACCTTAGGTTAGCTGCAAATCCAAGAATATCGTGTGCCTTAGTCCATTGAGTTTTTGATACCGCTTTGTTTGTCAGCGTATCGGCAGC
>JAVERU010000203.1:0-3422 GCA_034006965.1 Tenuifilaceae bacterium | reverse complement strand
ATATGCTGCAGGTTGAGCTGGCTGCCCTGCTGCATGATATGGACGATCATAAAATGGCCCATAGCGATGGGGAGAATTTACCCAATGCAAGGAAGGTTTTACTCGACTGTAATGTTGAGCATACTTTGCTTGATGGCGTTTTAACCATAATCAAACAGGTCTCTTTTAAGGGTGCAGGGGTCGATACCACGCCTACCTCGTTGGAGGCCTGCGTGGTGCAGGATGCCGATAGGCTCGATGCCATTGGCGCCATTGGCATTGCCCGTGCCTTTGCGTATGGTGGCTCAAAGCACCGCGAACTCTACAATCCCAACGAGGAACCCAGTATGCACGGCACATTTGCCGAGTATAAAAGCTCCAAGGGGAACACCCTTAACCATTTCTACGAAAAGCTGCTACTGCTTAAGGAGCGGCTTAATACCCAATCCGCTCGCGAGCTAGCCGATGGTCGACATCGTTATATGGAGGGGTTCGTGGAACAATTTTTGGGTGAATGGAATCTGGAGGATAAACCGTAGCATCAGCCTTTACAAATTATGAGAAAAGTAGCAATTATCGATATGGGGACCAACACCTTTAACCTGCTGGTGGCTTCGGTTAATGGTGATTTGTCGTACCAAATTATTCACAGTTCCAAGCAGGCTGTAAAGCTGGGCGAGGGGGGCATAAATCAAAAGTACATAACCCCAGCTGCCTATCAGCGTGGGCTAAACGCCATTGGCGAGCATATGCGAACCATCCTGCTGCATGGTGCGAACGAAATTTTTGCTTTCGCCACATCGGCAACGCGCAACGCATCCAATGGGCATGAGCTGGTGGCCGATATTAAAAATCTTTTTGGCGTAGATGTTCAGGTGATTGGTGGCGATGAGGAGGCTGAACTTATATACATGGGGATTCGTCAGGCAGTTGAGCTAAACAGCGAGAACGTGCTAATGCTCGACATTGGCGGGGGGAGTAACGAGATGATTATTGGAAATGGAGAGCGGTTCCACTGGAAAAGGAGCTACGATTTGGGTATATCGCGGCTATTGCAACAGTTTAACCCCTCCGATCCAATTGCTGAAGATGAGATTGCTGCAGTAGAAGAGTATCTTGAGGCTCAACTTGCCGATTTAATTGAACCCATGGAGCACTTTAAACCCAAAATGATTATTGGCAGCTCGGGTTCGTTCGATACCTATCGAAATATCCTAGTGGCCGCCAATATAGTAAAGGCAAACGGTGATCCTAGCATAGAGATTCCCATGGAGGAATACTTCAACCTGCATAACCACCTTATTAAAACTAGCAAGCAGCAGCGGTCTGCTATACCCGGTATGGATCCCATGCGGGTTGAGATGATTGTGCTGGCTACCATTTTTACCCACTTTCTTGTCAGGCGTTTTGGCATTGAGCGGATGGTGCAGTCGTCGTATGCGCTTAAGGAGGGTGCTGTTTGGAGAATGATAAATGGAGCATAGGGTAATCCAATTCTTCATTGCGCTGCGTATGGAACACTATTAACCCTACCCTCTAAAAAAACTTTCAATAGGTCTTGATTCCTGTGGTATAATTTGCATAACTTGCATTGTGATAATAACCCAAATGTTCAAATTCTTTGAACTTATACACACATAAATTCAAGGACTAATAATTAAACCTTTAAGCACTATGAAAAGATTTGTTTTTTGTACCGTTCTACTTATGGCTATTCTACTTGTTCCCCGCGAGTCGCAAGGCCAAATTAAAAGATTACTGAAAGAAAAGGCCATTGAGGCCCTGAGAGGAAACCAACAAGAAGAAACAACAACTCAAACGCAGGAGGTAGAGCAGGAGCAGGCGCAGCCCCAACGCCAGAGACAGGCTGGGCCAAACTTTTTGGAGCGCAGAATGATGCAGGCCATGGGCCTTAACAATGTGAAGTATGAACCTCACTACTCGTTCACCTCTAGCATGGTGATGGATATTGAGAGCATCGACTCGCTTAAAAAATCGGACAAGATGCAGTACACCACCTATTTTGATCCCAACAGCAAGAGCTACGCCATGGTGTTTGATGCCGTAGACCAGCAAACAGGGCAAAAGCAGAAGGGGACTATGATTTTTGATATGAAGAATTTCTCCATGCTGATACTCAATGAGGAGAATGGCGAAAGAAGCGGGGTGGCCATTTCATTTGCTAACGATTCTCTTCCCGAGCAAGAAGAAGCTTTAGCTCAGGAGTACCCGGAAGAGGTTGTGGAGGACGAGATATTTGTTAACCCAATGTACACCAAGACAGGTAAAAGCAAAACTATCGCAGGGCAGCTATGCGAGGAGTATCTGTATGAGAATACCGAGGGCAGGGTTTCGTTTTGGGCATCGAAGAAGAGCCCCATTGATCTCTCAAGAGCCTATGGGCAGATGTATGGATTGCAAGGGTTGGCAGCAGCCGGAATGGGTTTTGGCAATGGAATGATTATGGAAATGGTTTCGGAAGATTTTAGCTCGGGCGCCAAAACCATCATGAATGTGCGCGAAATACTAAGCAATACCAATAAGTCGCTCGATGTAAGTGGCTACCAAATTGTTGGTGTGGGCGAAGCAGCTAAGTAACTATTGACTGAAAGTAAACTGAACGGTGCGGAGCAATGCTTCGCACCGTTTTTTTATCTGTAGATATAGAAAAAGCCTTTGGCGGTGTTGTATCGTTTCTCGGGGCTTATATCCTCAAGCAGGTAGTAGTATATTCCCTGGGGCAGGTATGTCCCGTAGTAGTTTTTACCGTCCCACTTAATAATATTACCCTCGTACTGGTACACCAACGACCCCGAGCGCGAAAAGACCTTGAATGACAGCTTATTTGTTCCCGACGACTCAACGGTAAAGAAGTTGTTGGAATTGCCAGTGGGTGTGAAAACGTTGGGGATATATTCAAAATCAACCAGGTCGGAACCAAATTCGGGCCCTAGCATTGTAATCATGGTAAAGGCAGCCGTGTCGGTAGCATTGTTTATATCGATAACCTTTAGCGTAATTTCATAGGCACCTCCATTGGGGAAGGTGTAGTAAACATTAGGGTATTGACCCAACGAAGGGTTATTTGCATCAAAATCGACCTGAGGAGCAGGGAGCATCTTGGCATCAAAATCCCAAAAGAACCTAAAATCACCGAGCTGGTTGATGGCGTTATCCGAGATATCCAGCGAGCTCTTAAGTATTCTTTTCAGGCTGGCCAGCTCTTCAAACTCCTTGTCGTACTCCAGTATGAAGTGTGCTCGTTTTGGGTAAATTGTTATGGTTTGGGTTAGTAAATCTGCTGGGGTGCTGCAGCTGCCTCCAGTGGCAATATAGTATAGGGTTGCCTCAAAGCTTTCGGGTCCATTGTCGAAAACATATACCTGATTGGTGATAAGGGTTTCCGAGGTCACATCGAACTCAATTTTGCAAAACTCAAAGCC
>JAVERU010000041.1:0-23103 GCA_034006965.1 Tenuifilaceae bacterium | reverse complement strand
ATCAAATGTTTAATTAAAAATCAAATTAAGATGAAAAGAGTAGTATTGGTGGTAGCTATGGTAATTGCAGCAAATATATCATTTGGGCAAGCATTTATCGATGAGGTATTTAACAAGTATTCTGGGCAGCCCGGTTTCACCTCGGTAGTGATAACTCCCCAGCTTTTTAAGCTCTTGGCGCTGGTGGATAAAACCGATGAGGATTTGCAAATGATTTCCGACAAGATGAGCTCCCTTCGCATTCTTGTGTCCGAGGAAAAGGTTGTTGGGTTCACCGAGGAGGTAAGGGCCAAGATGGGTAAAATGAACTACCTTAGCATAATGGAAGTTGTTGACGGTTCTCAAAAGGTTAACTTTTACGTACAGCAAAAGGACGACCTAATTACTGATTTTTTACTTTTAGCCATTGATGGTAAGGAGGAGGTTTTACTCTCGATAACAGGCAATCTAAAGTTGAGCGAGCTATCAAAACTTGGTAAGTCGGGCTCGTTTGGTGAAAGCACCGGTCATTTATCTCTCCTTAAGAGTCTTGAAGACTAGAGCGGCATAAGCTTATAGTTCAGAATCAGCTCTACAGGCAGCTTAACGATGTGGGGCTGATTTTATAAAATCTTAAATTGTAGAAAGTTATGAAAAAGTCAATACACATATTACTGACCCTAGCCTTTACCTTACTGGTTACCCTGGCTAGCTGTTCGCCAAAGGCGGATGTTAACGAAAAACCCATTCTATCGCAGATATTACATCAGGAGGATATTCGCTCATTTAAAGTGCCTGGTTTTCTGGTACGCCATGCTATGCGGGTTTCCGAAGAAACCAGAATGATAAGGCCAGCATTAAAGGGTATTACATCAGTTACCATATCCATCTCAGAAGATTTAGCAGACCCGAAGAACGTATTTACACGCATAAATGCAAGGCTCAATAAGGCTAATTATTGTAGTTTTATGGAGGTGATTGATAACGACTCCAGGATTACCATCAAGGCTTTGGAAAAGGATGGGAACATTAGAGAGATGGTTATTATCATTGACGATAATTCATCGTTTGTATGCCTTGGAGTAAAGGGAAATATTAACCCCGATAGCTTTATGCAGCTGGTTACTAACCTCACCGAGGAAGGTAAGCTGGCAGCAAATATGTAACCATTGGCCATCTGCATGAATGAACGTGAGTTTAAGCAAAGAGTACTTCCGCTAAGTAGTCGGCTCTACAGCATATGTTTAAAAATGCTGAGGAGCGAACACGAGGCTAAGGATTGTGTTCAGGATGTGTTTGTGAAGCTATGGACAAAACGAGCGTACTTGCTAGAGGTTAAGAGCATCGAGGCATTTGCCAATACAATCACGCGCAATAGTTGCCTCGATAGGCTCAAGCTTAAAAAGCAGATGGTTGAAATTGATAGTGTTGCCAATACAGAAGGTTCTTTAATCTGCAATGACGAGAAATTTGATGAGGACGAAAGATTGTTGCTAGTTGATAATGCACTGCGCAAACTCCCCGAATTGCAACAAAAGGTTTTTAACCTCAGGGATATTGAGAGACTTGAATTTGAAGACATTGCAAATGAACTTGATACATCCCCAGAGCATGTGAGGGTTTTACTCTCAAGAGCACGTAAACGAATTAAACAGATTATTGAGCACCAATTACAGTACAACAGGCAAGTTTATGAGTGAAATGGAGAACAAGGTAAGGGCTTTACTTGTAAAGTATTACCAAGCAGAAACCTCATTGGAGGAAGAGGATTATTTAAGAGAGTATTTTTGTAATAACCAAAATATCCCCTTCGATTTATTGGCTGAAAGGGAGATGTTTTCTACTCACGCTACCATTATACCCAATGTACATCATAACATTGAGGCAGGCATACTAAATGCAATTGATAAGGCTAAGAGAGAAGAAAAAATTCTACCCTTTAGAATTGGTAAACATGCCCCTGTATGGGCTGCAGCTGCATCAATTGTTGTTTTGCTTGGTATAGCATGGTTTTTGTCAAACAATACACCGGAGTCCCTGATGGTTGATACCTACGACGATCCCTACGTTGCCCTGCAGGAGACCCAGCGCGTACTTGCATTGGTAGGCTCAAAAATCAATATGGTTCAAAATGAGATGCGCTCACTCGAAATGCTACTACTTCCAAACCAGATATTGGAACCAGTTAGTGGTTTTTCAAAAAGTGTGCAGCAGCTCGAAAAGCTAAAGGCGATAGAAAAGCCAAAAGAAATGCCATATATTAAGCATATCTTTACTGCGAATTCGATTGAACAAAATGTTGAAAATTAAATACCCATAAGCCATGAAAAGAACCATTGCGCTAGTTGTGCTTCTCCTTTTTGCAGGAATGCTATTTGCACAAAAATCACCAGTCGATAAGCTGTTCGATAGGTATGCTGGTAAGGAGGGGTATACTTCGATATTCATATCCGAGTACATGTTCACCCTATTCGCAAACCTTAATGAGGCCGACAAGGAATTCCAAGATGTAGTTAAGGGGTTGTCGGGGATCAAAATTTTAGCAACCGATAAGCAGAACCTTGATGTTGATTTTCATAAAGAAGTTATGAATGAGCTACCTGCTAATGACTACAAGGAGCTGATGGTGATACGGGAAAAAGACCAAAACTTAACTTTTCTTATCAAAGATATTAAAGGGAAAATTGTTGAACTTTTGCTAATTGTTGGAGGATCTGATAACGTGCTAATCTCGATTCGTGGGAGCGATATAAATCTACAGAATATCTCTAAGCTATCAAAATCGATGAATATTGATGCGCTAGGCCCTCTGGAAAATATTTAGCTTTTCACTGGTGACCGAACTGGTTATGGAAATATCGATTTTAAGTGACGAACAAAGAGTTGGCACTGAACAGGTTAATAATGCAATTCAAGAGCTGAACCTGGTTGCCCAGCAGAATACCGAGATGGCCAATGTATCGGCAAGTAAAGCCAACGCTCTCTCGGAGTTGGCCGATTGCCTAAGGCAACTTGAAACTTATTTTAAGTTTTAACGTTCAAAATGTTCAACTAACTATAAGCTATGCTAACAATTTTCGATGCAGCCTTTTTCGATAGCAATATCTATCTCTACCTCGTGCTTCCCCTTTTAATCTTTTTTGCACGTATAATCGATGTTACCCTAGGGACAATGAGGATTATCTTTGTTTCAAAGGGAGAACGTTTGCTTGCTCCACTACTAGGGTTCTTCGAGGTGTTCATTTGGATTATCGCCATAGGTAAGATCATGGGGAATTTAGACAACTATGCGTGCTACTTGGGCTATGCTGCAGGTTTTGCCACGGGTAACTGGGTTGGGATGAAGCTAGAGGAGCATCTGGCCATGGGCAATATTTTGGTAAGGGTAATAGCCACCAAGGAGGGCAATCAGCTGGTTAAGAATCTTAGCAAAAGCGGATATGGAGCCACATTGGTTGAGGGCGAGGGGAGTGCCGGTAAAGTTCAGCTGGTTTACTCCATTGTTAGCCGCGAGAACCTAAGGGAAGTAATTTCAGTAATTGAAGAGTTTAACCCCAAGGCCTTTTTCACCATTGAGGATGTGCGAAAGGTTAGCTCCGGAATTTTCCCCGCTAAATCGCCAATACATAAGCTTAATCCTTTTAGGCGCTGGCGTAAGGGAAAGTAACTACTAGCACTAGTAAAACAAAGGCCCGATCACCGATTGGGCCTTTGCTATTTATACTAACAGAACATTAAGCTATGGCTTGAACCCAATGGGTGTTTCTCTGTACCACTGGGTTTTATCCTGATACGCTTTGCCCAAAAGCAGGATCTGGTCCTCGCGGTACCAATTCCCAATGATAGTCAAACTAGATGGTAAGTTGGATGCAGAGAAACCTGTTGGAACACAAAGCGCTGGGTGTCCCGTTAAGTTTGTCATAAGCAGCTGGTTTCCAACAAAGCTAGGGGTTACAATCACATCAACCTCATCGAATAGCTTTTCAAATTCCTCAATCAACCGAGATCTAATACGATTGGCCTGAAGGTACTCTACGGCAGGAATGAAACGGGCTTTACGGAAAAAGTTTGGCCAAGCCACCTTGCCTTGCCGCACCATCATATCGTCCATATTCGATAATGTTAAGTGGCTAAAGGCAGCCGCGGCCTCCACATCGAGAATTATCGAAAGGGCCTCCATTGGAAGATGCTCTGGCAGGGTAACGGGTATAAGATCAATCCCAATATCCTTTAAAACCTCTAGCGCAATGCTGTCGTTGGTTTTAAAGCTGTACTCTTCGTCAAAATAGTGCTTGGCATATCCAACCCTCAGGTTCTTGGCGCTGGCTTTAAAATCGATATTTAGGGGTTGCTGAACCAGCGTTGGGTCAATTCCATCTGTACCTGCTATGGCATCTATCACAATGGCGCAATCCTGTGCTGTGCGACATATGGGGCCAATCTTGTCCATAGTCCACGACAATGCCATTGCCCCGGTCCGGCTAACCCTACCAAAGGTGGGACGCAGGCCCGTTACTCCGTTTACAGTGGAGGGAGAAACTATGGATCCCCAAGTTTCCGACCCAATGGCAAATGGAACTAATCCTGCTGCCGTTGCTGATGCCGAACCTGCCGATGATCCGCTTGAGCCCATCTCGGTATTCCACGGATTGCGGGTTTTGCCTCCGAACCATACATCGCCCCAGGCAAGCTCTCCAAGCGATAGCTTGGCAACCAGCACAGCTCCGGCCTCATCAAGTTTTGTAATTACAGGCGATGTAAGGTCTGCTATTTGATCCTTGTAGATGGGTGAGCCATAGGTGAAAGGATATCCCTCTAGGGCAAGCAAATCCTTTACTCCATAGGGAATTCCATGCAATGGACCACGATACTTCCCACTTGCAATCTCAGCATCCATTCTCTGTGCTTGCTCAATTGCTCTCTCCTCGAGCAGCGTGATAACACACATTAGCTGGGGATCAAACTTTTTCAATCGTTCAATATACATCTTTGTTATATCTACAGAGCTAACCTGCCTTGTTCTGATGAGTGTCGAGAGCTCTGCCACCGTATAGAAACTCAACTCCTGAAAATTTTCTGGAACACTAACGCTTTGAGCAATATCAAAATCTGTTGTCGACTCCCTAAAGTTTGGGCTATAATGCACTGGGATTGGTTGAAAAACAATGGATGGTGCCAGGTCGTTGGGGATATCAAACTGATGGATAAGCTCATATTTAAGGATGGCATCTGCCACATCGCCTGCAAGCGAATCGCGCTCAGCTTGGGTAAACTCCAAGTTGAATAGCCGCTCAGCCGACTTAATACTTTGATTAATGTCCTCTGTTCTCAACTTTGTATACACATTAAACCCAAGCGAGACCAGCAGTAATGCCGAAAGCACAACGATGGTTAAAGTACCTCTTCTCATAGCTATATCATTTTGTTAGATAATTTGTACTACTGCAATTTACAATTACTGTGATAAAAATTTAGGAGATATACATTTTTCTTAGAGCAAAAATCAAACATTTAGCTTAATACGATGTTTAATGGTAAACAAATAAAACTTAAACGATGAAACGACTTTTAATACTAACGATCAGTTTTTTTGCCGTGGCTATGCTGGGTCAGGCGCAGCAAAAAACGCTGCACGACTTTACTGTTGAAACCATAAGTGGTGAGCAATTCCCGCTTGCTAAACTAAAGGGTAAAAAGGTAATGGTTGTAAATACAGCGTCGAAATGTGGACTAACACCACAGTACGAGGTTCTTGAGAAGCTTTATAAACAGTATAAAAGCGATAATTTTGTTATTATTGGTTTTCCGGCCAATAATTTTTTGAACCAAGAGCCTGGCACTAACGATGAGATTATGGAGTTTTGCACGCAGAACTATGGAGTAACGTTCCCCATGATGTCTAAAGTTTCTGTTAAAGGCGCCGATATTCACCCCCTTTACCAATGGCTTACAAGCAAGGAAGAGAATGGTGTGGTGGATGCAGAGGTTACCTGGAATTTCCAAAAATTCCTCATCGATGAGGAGGGAAGGGTGGTTAAATCGATTCCTCCACGCGAAAACCCCGATTCGGAAGAGATAGTAAGCTGGATTACCCAAAGGTAGGTAGCTTGTACTTAATGTAAAAAGAAAAGCGACCCCAATATATTTGGGGTCGCTTTTCTTATGATCTATATCATACACAAAAAGCACCATGCATCGTTAAACCTTTGCTATCTTAACGTTTCAAAGTTCAGACGACAAACATTGGGGACACATATCACTTTTCACGATGATTAAAAGAAGAATACTAATACTCATTATAGTATCCAGAATTTTTATGCCCTTTGCCTATGCACGCCCTCAGAAGGACTTGCCAGATGGCAAGCGGGTGGTAAATGCTTATAGAGTTGATGAGGCCATTAGGGTAGATGGTGTATTGGATGAATTGGCATGGCGAAAGGCTCAGCCTGCCAATGACTTTTACCAGTACGAGCCATTCAATGGTTCGTACCCCTCGGAACGCTCCGAAGTTAAAATACTTTACGATGATGTTTCAATATACATAGGGGCTGCACTATACGATGAGGAACCAGATAATATATACAGAGAGCTGGGTAAGCGCGATAATGCCGACAATTTAAAAGCTGATGCCTTTAGCGTTTTGATAAGCCCATACAACGACGGAATAAACTACCTTGAGTTTATTGTCTCTGCCTCTGGTGTTCAGGCCGATGTTCGGCGAACCGGCAATGCCACCGATAGAAGCTGGGATGCTGTTTGGGAAAGCGCTGTAACCATTACCGATGAGGGGTGGTTTGCCGAGCTCCGTATTCCCTTTTCGGCCCTTCGTTTTTCAAGCAGAATAGATGGAAACTGGGGGGTTAACTTCCGTAGGCTAATTAAACGATACAACGAGTGGAGCTCATGGAACCCCATAGACAACTCGGTATCGGGTATTGTAAATCAGTCAGGCGAACTATCAGGGATTCGCGACATTAATACCCCCATCCGATTATCGTTTAGCCCATACGTATCGGGCTATATCGATAAACACCCCGATAAAGAATCCCTGGCTTGGCAGCTGAACGGTGGAATGGATGTGCAGCTGGGCCTAACGGAGAGTTTTACTCTGGATATGACCCTGATACCCGACTTTGGACAGGTAAAATCGGACGATAAGGTGCTAAACATTTCGCCCTATGAGGTACAATATGGAGAGCAACGTCCCTTTTTTAACGAGGGAATGGATCTGTTCCAAAAGGGGGGGATATTCTACTCTCGACGTATAGGCACTCGTCCCAAAGGGTATAGTGGAGTTTTAGGTCAGCTGAACGAACACGAACAGGTAGTAGCAAACCCACAGGAAACCGCAATGATTAATGCCACAAAGGTATCGGGTCGTACCTCTTCGGGCTTGGGCATTGGGTTTCTTAATGCTATGACTTCAAATACCTACGCAACCATACGCGATACCATTACCCAGGAGAAACGTGATGTATTAACCCAAGGGTTTACGAATTACAATATGATGGTGTTTGACCAAACGCTCAGGAATAACTCCTACGTTAGCTTAGCCAATACCAACCTTTTAATTCGAAATTCAAAGTATACATCAAATGTTACCGCAACTGACTTTGTGTTGCGCGATAAGTCGAATACATACGCTTTTACTGGTACGGGTGTACTAAGTCAGATAGCTGAAAACGACCTTGATTTGGGGTATAAATATAATCTAGGGTTACATAAAACTTCTGGTAACCTTCTCTTTGAGGCTTGGACAAATACCGAGAGCAAGAATTATAACCCTAACGATATGGGTTATCTGCAAAAGGCCAACGAGTTTAGCAATGGAGGTGGTGTTGGGTATAGGGTATATAAGCCTTTTTGGAAGCTGTTAAACTGGAACAGCTGGATTGGAGGTTCCTACACAATGCTACATAGCCCAATGGTCTACACCTCATCGCATTTCTACATAAATTTCCGTACCACTTTTGCCAAAACATATCACTACGTTAGCGGAGAGTTCTGGATGGACCCACGCGAAACGCACGACTACGATGAGCCACGTGTTGATGGTCGAATGGTGATTCGTCCTCGTCGATTTGCAGGTAGCTTCACTACCTCATCGGACTACCGAAGGCCATTGGCCATTGATACTCGAACTAGCTACTGGCGCTCGGAGAGCATGGGAATGGATGAATTTTCGTTCCGGTTTTCCCCTCGCATACGGCTTAGTAATAGTTTCTTTGTGGTTTATCAGATACAGCAAGACTTTAGCAGGAACGATATTGGATACATTGGTAGAACAGCCGATAATACAGAAATCTATATGGGGTTACGCGATGTATCAACGCTAACCAATACGATCGATGCTCTTTATACTTTCACAGCAAACTCGTTCATCAACATAAGGTTAAGGCACTATTGGCGTTGGCTCGATTACTCTAGCTATCATAGCCTTAATTACGATGGCACCCTTTCTGCCCCAATTGCATTTACTAATGTCGATAGAAACATCAATTATAATCTCTTCAATATCGATTTAACCTACGAGTGGCATTTTGCCCCGGGTAGCATACTTAGTGTAGTATGGAAAAATGTGATTGAAACCTCAAACTCACATGTTCGCAGCAAATATTTCGATAATGTTGATGAGCTCTGGAGCACAGGGAAGGGGAATAGCATTTCGTTACGAATGCTCTACTACCTAGACTACAACACAATTTTTGGTGGGCGAAGTAATCGCTAAGCCAATATTTGAATACCTTTGCGAGGCGCTATCGAATCATCTTTAGCGCCTTTGCTCATATTCACAAAGTTTGTTGCTTTTTTGCTATATTTGCGCTGATTAATTCAGGTTTACACTTCAAATTCACAATTCAGTATGTTCGATAATTTAACGGAAAGACTCGAGAGGTCATTTAAGCTCATAAAGGGCGAGGGTAAGATTAGTGAGATTAACGTTGCCGAAACGTTAAAGGATGTGCGCAAAGCCCTGCTCGATGCCGACGTAAACTTTAAAATTGCCAAGCAATTCACCGATGAGGTTAAGCGTAAAGCCCTGGGTATGGATGTCCTTAACTCGCTTAAACCCGGGCAGCTAATTGTTAAGGTAGTGCGCGATGAGCTTGCCGAGCTAATGGGGGGCAAGGCCGAGGATATTAATCTTGGGGGCAATCCTTCGGTTATCCTAATCGCAGGCCTCCAGGGGTCGGGTAAAACAACCTTCTCGGGCAAGCTGGCCAATCATCTAAAGGCCAAAAAAAGCAAAAACCCACTGCTTGTTGCAGGCGACGTATACCGCCCAGCAGCTATCGACCAGCTTAAAGTTCTTGGCGAGCAGATTAAAGTACCAGTTTACACCGTTGAAGGAAGCAACGATCCTGTATCTATTGCTAAGGACGCCATTAAGCATGCCAAGCAGAATAAGCATGATGTGGTGATTATCGATACCGCCGGTCGTTTGGCAGTTGATGAGGAGATGATGAAGGAGGTGGCCGCCATCAAAAAGGCCGTCGATCCCAACGAAATACTTTTTGTGGTCGACTCCATGACTGGTCAGGATGCCGTTAACACAGCCAAGGAGTTTAACGACAGGCTTAACTTCAACGGCGTTGTGCTCACCAAGCTCGATGGCGATACTCGAGGAGGTGCTGCGCTTTCGATTCGTGCGGTGGTAAGCAAACCCATTAAGTTTGTTAGCACAGGCGAGAAGATGGAGGCGCTGGATGTGTTCCACCCCGACAGGATGGCCGATAGGATACTGGGAATGGGCGACGTGGTATCGCTGGTTGAGCGTGCACAGGAGCAGTACAATGCCGAGGAGGCTCGCAAGCTACAGAAAAAGATCGCCAAGAACCAGTTCAACTTCAACGATTTTCTCTCGCAGATAGGCCAAGTAAAGAAAATGGGTAACCTAAAGGATTTGGCTGGAATGATACCCGGTATGGGTAAAATGATGAAGGATATCGATATAGATGACGATGCCTTTAAAGGCGTTGAGGCCATAATCCACTCCATGACCCCCGACGAGAGGGAGAACCCAGCGCTACTTAACGGTTCTCGGCGCAAGCGAATAGCTTCCGGAAGTGGAACTTCCATTCAGGATGTAAACAGGCTGATTAAGCAGTTTGATGATATGCGCAAGATGATGAAGATGGTTTCTGGCGGAGGAGGTAAAAAACTTGGCCGAGTGATGGCCAATATGCCCCGAAGATAAACGATTTGTAATAGAACCAACAAACCCAAAATAGAGAGCTATGGAACTACTAGACGGAAAAAAGATTGCCAATCAGGTTAAGGAGGAAATAGCCCTAGAGGTTTCTCAGATTAAGGCCAACGGTGGTAAAATACCCTACCTAGTTGCCATACTTGTTGGTAACGATGGTGCCAGCGAAACCTATGTGGGGCACAAAGAGAAGGCTTGCGCTCAGGTAGGCTTTAGGAGTGAAGTTCTCCGGTTTGAAGAGAGTATTTCCGAAGAGGAGTTGCTAAATGAAGTTCATAAGCTAAACAACAACCCCGAGGTTGATGGCTTTATTGTTCAAATGCCTTTACCAAATCACATCTCCGATCAAAAGGTTATCGAGGCCATCGATCCCAAGAAGGATGTCGATGGGTTCCATCCGGTTAACGTGGGGCGAATGGTGATTGGGTTACCGGCATACGTGTCGGCCACCCCCGATGGGATTGTTGAGCTGCTTCGCAGATATAATATTGAAACATCGGGGAAGCACTGCGTGGTGTTAGGTCGCAGCAATATAGTTGGCCGTCCCATAGCCAACCTGCTATCGCAGAAAGGCACACCAGGCGATTGTACCGTTACCATTTGCCATAGCCGCACCCAGGATATTCCCTCTATTACACGAACCGCCGATATACTAATCGTGGCGCTTGGTCAAGCCGAGTTTGTTACCGCCGATATGGTTAAGGAGGGAGCAGTTGTAATCGATGTTGGAATTACGAGAGTAAAATCCCATACCACCAAATCGGGTTGGAGGCTGCTGGGCGATGTTAAGTTCGATGAGGTGTCGCCCAAGTGTAGCTACATTACGCCAGTTCCCGGTGGCGTAGGACCACTCACTATCGTTTCACTGCTAAAGAATACCCTTAAAGCAACGAAAAAAGAGATCTACGGATAGATATCACATTGAATTGTATTGAAAATTGAGCTGCTCGTTTATGTATGTGAGTGGCTCTTTTTCGTAATAGCAATAACCCAGTCACAGAAAAATAAATTTTGATTAATTGTAATTATCAGAAAATTTAGCAAATTGCAGCTGAAAATATTTTAAAAATTAGCTAAACTTAAATTCTAACATTTATGTCTGAACCAAAAAAATTCGTTCCATTTGTTTCGGCCGAAACAAATATGAAGGAGTTCACGCTTAGGGCGTTGCTCATTGGCTTGGTGATGTCGGTTGTGCTAGGAGCTGCCAATGCCTACTTAGGCTTAAAGGCAGGTATGACCATTGCTGCGGTATATCCTGCTGCTGTAGTGGGTATGGCCATTCTTAAAATGGTGAAAGGGAGTATTCTTGAAGAGAATATCGCTCGTACTGTTGGTGCAATTGGGGAGTCGGTTGCCGCTGGTGCCATTTTTACACTACCTGCATTCTTTGTAGCTGGTTTATGGGATCCATTTTTTACTGCAAGCAATTACCTTACATCCACACTTATTCTAATTGCTGGTGGATTTTTAGGTATTATGTTCGTAGCCCTACTACGTAGGGTTATGGTTGAGAGCACAGAGCTACCTTTCCCTGAAAGTGTTGCTGCTGCCGAGATACACAAGGCAGGACGCTCTGGTGGTGGTGGCTCGAAATTCTTATTTCAAGCAATGATTGTTGGCGCTGTAGTAAAAATTCTTGCTGAGTTTAAGCTGTTTGCCACCGCATGGGAGAATTTTATAATTTGGGGTAAGCAAACAATTGCCGGTAGTAACTTCACTGGTCAGGGTGGTATGTTCTTGGGCTCGCCTGGCGTTAGCCCTGCCTATATTGGTGTAGGCTACATCATTGGCCCCAAATTAGGTGCTTTAGCATTTAGCGGTGGTATTATAGCATGGGGCCTATTAACGCCAATTATTTTATACTTTATTGGCCCATCAATGGAGCTGGCCGAGACAGCAACATCGGCCGAGTGGCTAGCTGCTGCAAAGGATGTTTGGTCGCGCATTGTACGTCCAATCGCCATTGGGGGAATGCTTGTTGGAGCTGCTTACACGCTGTACAACATGAGGCATAGCCTAATTGAGGGAATTGCCCGCTCGGTCCGTGATGTAAAAAAAGCGGCTGCAGGTGCTCCTGCCGACACTAATCGTATTGAGAAGGATATAAGCTTCTCTTTCACTATTATTGGAATTATTGCAGTGGCAATACTTACCTTCATCATTACCTACTTTATCTTTAATACCGCCATGTGGGTAGCAATTGTTGTAGCCGTGCTAATGACAATTCTTGCCTTCTTTTTCGCCGCCGTATCAGGCTATCTAGTGGGTTTGATTGGCTCATCGAACAATCCTGTAAGTGGTCTAACTCTTACGGCTTTGCTTGTAACTGCATTGGTGCTTGTAATCCTTGGTATCGATGGTGGCGATGCAGGTGTGGCGGCTGTGCTTGGTGTTGCTGCCATTGTTTGCGTTTCGGCTGCCGTGGCGGGTGAAATGCTGCAGGATCTTAAAACCGGTCATATCCTTGGGGGTACACCTTGGAAAATGGAGATTGGTAATATAATTGGTGTGGTTGCCTCTGGTGCCGTAATGTTCTTCATCCTTACCATCCTTAACGATGGCGATATTGCCCGTGGTAATATTGAGGGGTACGTTGGTGGCTTTGGTAGCCAAGAGCTACCTGCGCCTCAAGCTAGCCTCATGGCCATTCTGGCTCGCGGCATAGTGGGCGGCGAAATGGCATGGCCTCTAATTATCGTGGGTATCTTCATGGGCGTTGGTTTTATTCTGATGCAAGTGAAGAGCCCTATGCTTGTTAGCGTGGGTATGTACCTTCCGTTAACCACTACCTTTGCAATTTTTGTGGGTGGTATCATCAAGGGAATTATGGATATGATGTCGAACAAGCGCAAGCTAAACGAAGCGCAAAAGCAACGCACCGAGAATGTTGGGGTGCTTTTGGCATCTGGACTAATTGCCGGAGAGGCGCTCATGGGGCTGGTGGTGGCTATGTTTGCCGTGGGTGGCATATTCCTCTTCGAGGTATTCTCGTTCTTCCAAAACCCCGGTTTCCTTATCGGATTCGTGGTGATTATTATTGTGGCTCTTATTCTTATCATGGTGCCATTGCGTCATGCTGGTAATCCTAACGAACCTGCTCCACCAAGCGTTGGACACTAAACTAGGGAACATTTATAGTGGTAAAGCCGATGAAACGTCATCGGCTTTACTTTCTTACTAATACCAACACGAATAGATATGGCAAGTTTTTTTAAGAGGAGAAAGATTCTGAAGAATACAAGTGCGCTGGACCTAATCCCCATTCGTATTCATGATCAGAAGGTTGACGATAACGGGATTGTTACCATACTCATTCCCAAGTTTAAGAATGAGAAGTTTGCACGATTCTTTATACCAGCACGAAAGTCTATCTATATCTCCATCCTTCTCGATGAGCTTGGTTCGGCTGTTTGGATGGCCATTGATGGAAAGCGGAGTGTTTGGGAAATTTGCACTGTACTTACGGAGCAACTTGGCGAGAAAATTTATCCTGCTGAGGAGAGGGTGGTGAAATTCATGACGGGTTTATATCATAACAAGCACATCACATTTAAGCAGCTTGTAGAGGCCGAATAGGAAAACAAGTTTATATAAAAGCGAAAGCGGGGCTTAAAACCCCGCTTTCGCTTTTAACAGATGAGTTGAATTATGGGAAGAATGGGTTCATCCTATTATGGTAGGGATTGCCAAAGGGCGAAACTCCCCACGATGGGCCGTTGTTCACCCCAAACGATGCGCCAATACTCACCCTATCCGATATTTTATAGTCCATTCCAAACGATAGCTGCTGGTAATCGACCTGCGCTACCCCAGATTGGAACGGCGATATGTACAGCTGGTTTTTGCCGAAAGCACCCATCCCGTAAACGCTTAGCTTCTCGTTAATTTGGTAATGCCCGTAGGCAAAGGCCTCGGTAGGATTTCCTGACATCTGCTGCTCACCCATTTGGCCTAGCTCAGAGCTGAGAAAGGGAATACTACCCATGCTGGTTTGGGTAAACCTTCCACCAGCCACAACTTGTAGCCTATCGGTGGCCATGAACGATACGGTAGGGCTTATAAATGTTGATGAAAGCCCTCCACCAAAGGTTGAGTAGCTGGTCCCCAGCTCAACGGAGTAGGTAGGCTTGCTCGATGAGGCTAATCGCCAGGGGTCGAATTGGGTAGAATCATCCGAAGCCTGGTTAAAGTAGGCTGGGTGGTATAGCTTATGCAAATCCCTTGTGAGCTGGGCATTGCTAGTGTAGCCCAGCAAGACAAAAACCAGGAGGAAGGAATGTCTCCAAAAGATTTTCATAACAATTAAAATTTACGGTTTCACTACAATCTTATAAACCAAATTATGTTGGTAAAGTTATATAAAATGACAAAAATCTTTATGAAAATAGTGTTAAAAGCTATTATAATTGCTCATTAGCTATGTTTAAAATCATGGCAGTGTGGCATTGCAGTAAAAATTCATATATTAGTGCTTTAAAATGAAGTAATTCAATTTAACGGGCTCGGTATGGCAAACATTATCAGTATAATAAACAATAAGGGAGGAACAGGCAAGACCACAACCGTTCTAAACCTTGGTGCAGCATTAACCAAAAAAAGAAAACGAGTACTACTGGTGGATCTCGATAGCCAGTGTAACCTAACATCTGCCTTTGGAGCCGAAACCCCCGAGATAGGAGTGGGCGACTTGCTGGTTGGCGGTGCAACGATGGATGATGTTATGATTAAGAATGGAAAGTTGAGCCTTATTCCATCGAGCGAGAAGCTTCTCGATTTTGAGTTTCAGCTCAACAATGAGCCCGGGCGGGAGTATATGCTTCGCGAGCAGCTGGATAAAGTGGCCGATGATTTTGATTTTATTCTAATAGACTGTCCACCCAGCCTGGGAACCCTTTCGATTAACTCGATGGTGGCTGCCAACCATTTCATTGTTCCCATGCAGGCCGAGAATTTTGCCTTTATAGGACTCGACAGAATTATGCTGATATCAGAAAAGGTGAAGAAAAGGATGAATCCAGATTTAGATTTGGCGGGGATACTATTTGTGAAGCTCGATCCCCGCACCAAGTTTAGCCAGGCGGTTATTCAAAGCTTATCAGAAAATCAAAATTTTAAGGGAAAGCTGTTCAATACCTACATTCGGCAAGATATCTCGCTAATGGAATCGGGGGCATTTAAGCAGTCGGTTTACGATTATGCACCCAAGAGCAGGGGTGCCGATGACTATAATGATTTGGCAAAGGAAATACTGAAGATATATGGCTAAAAAGAGTAAGCATACCATAAATGATATCCAGAAGGCCTTGATGTCGAATACTCGTTATATCAAGGAGGAGGATGTGCCTGCCGAACCAACCACAAAGCCTAGCAACCACCAGGCCAATACGGCAGTACCCCAAGTTGCAATCGATCCGCTCATCATGAGGAAGATAAAGATTCTTGCTCCGTACATGGGCGAAACAACCGACGAGCTTATCAACAAAGCGCTTAACCACTACCTCAGGTTAAAATCCCTTCAGCTCGATCAGGCAATCCAGAAGATTACTGAAGAATGATAGTATTCTGGCGTAATACATAGATTTAGGGTTGGCATACGCCAACCCTTTGCTATTTTATTAACAAATGTTTTGAACCTTTAGTGGGGTAAGGCATCTAAAAAAAAATATGACTATCCGTTTCGATACCAAAACACCGAATCGTCATTGCGAATCCGCCAGCCGGCGGATGAAGCAATCTTTATTTCTCTGAATACGAATAGATTGCTTCGTCATAAAAAACACTCCTTGCCTGCCGCCTGCCTACCGCCTGCCTGCCGGCAAAGGCAGGGCAAAGGCAGGGCAAAGGCAGGGCAAAGGCAGGCTCGCAATGACGTATACTTATATTTTAACTTTAGGTATGTTAGCGGACAATCATAAAAAAAATTGATGCATAGTATGGAAAAGGTTACAAGGGCGTTGCCCATAATGATTTATTGATAATCCTTACGATAAAAAGAATCATTAGTGGAAAAAAAATGATAAGATTCTTCACTTCCTTCCTGACTAAGTCATTCAGAGTAAAACGTAGTGAAGCGAAGAATCGTTAGCTAGCCGAAGGCAATCTAACAATATCTTTAAAGTTTTTGTCGGTCGCTAGTGAAAAAAAAATCAACCTCTATAAATTTTGCATTATGCAATTACTATTCTATTTTTAGCCATCATAAATTCTTAACCCTTTAAAAACAACCCTAAAAATTATGAATCCAATCCTCGAGTCAATCAACAACGTCATCTCATTTTACAATGAGTACGTTGGGGGGTATCTAATTCTTTTACTGCTTGTACCAACTGGTATATACTTTACCTTTAAATTCAGGTTTTTACAGGTATCGCACTTTAGGCACGCTTTAAGGCTTGTGGCAGGTAAGTACACCACTAAGGATGAAACAGGCGATGTAAGCCATTTTAAGGCCCTTACAACAGCCCTATCGGGTACTGTGGGTACCGGAAATATAGTGGGTGTGTCACTTGCCATATATTTGGGCGGCCCAGGCGCAATATTTTGGCTTTGGGTAACCGGCTTTTTTGGTATGATGCTAAAGATGGTGGAGTGTACCCTTGCACAAATCTATAGAAAGGTAAACGATGATGGCTCAATATCGGGGGGACCAATGTACTACATAGAGATTGGATTGAAAGAGAAATTAGGGAAATTTGCCAAACCCCTAGCCCTAGTATTTGCCGGAGCAGCAGCTCTTTGTACACTTGGTACAGGCAATATGGCTCAAGCTAACTCTATTTCCGATGTGCTGCTTACCAGCTACAACGTACCAATATTAGTTACAGGAATTATCCTTGCTGTACTAGTGTTACTAATTATTGTTGGCGGATTAAAGCGAATTGCAAATGTAACATCGACCCTAGTACCGTTCATGGCGGCTCTTTACTTTTTATCGGCAATAATTGTAATAGGTGTTCACTGGAGAGATATTCCAGGTGCTTTTGGCCTGATTATTAGCGATGCGTTTACGGGAACAGCAGCTACAGGTGGATTTGTAGGCTCAACCTTCATCATGACATTGGTGTGGGGTGTAAGGCGTGGCCTATTCTCCAACGAGGCAGGGCAGGGGTCGGCTCCAATGGCCCATGCAGCAGCTAAAACGGAGCATCCTATGCGCGAGGGTTTTGTTGCTTCGCTTGAGCCTATGGTCGACACCATTATCATCTGTACCCTAACGGCGTTAGTGGTTATTATTACTGGAGCTTGGACATCGGGTATTCAGGGGGTTGGAATGACCATCGAAGGTTTTCAGGAGGGGATGGGCCGCGTAGGCTTGGGGGGATTAGCTACCCATGTAGTTACCCTTGGCTTGCTGCTTTTCGCATTTTCAACCATAATTAGCTGGTCGTACTATGGCAGCCGTGCAATTCAGTATATCTTTAGCGATAAGGCCATTAAGCCCTACTACTTCATTTTTGCTCTTTTTACTTTTTTTGGTGCAATTTGGGGTATCGACATTGTATGGAACTTTGTAGATATGGTTATTACCTTTATGACCATACCTAACCTGATAGCGCTACTGCTTTTAGCCCCCGTGATGACCAAGGAGGTGAAGCGCTACAAAGAATTTTTAAGGCAAGAGAAGCTGATGGGGCGAAATTAAGCGTCAAATAATGTGCTAAATACTAAACGCGGGGAGTGACTACTCCCCGCGTTTCATTTTTACTCGCTCTGCCTTTTGTTTGCCCGATAAAGCATATCGGCCGATTGCAGTAGCTTCATTTTTAGGTTTGGCGAAAGGTTAGGATTTGCCTCAAGCCATCTTTCAACCACCTCTAGCGCTTCGGGCGATGAGTGCCCCCAGAGGGTGGCATCGAGCCAACTCTTTGGGAAAAAAATATCGCCAGTGCGCTGTATCTCGGGAAGCATATCTAACGATGGCTCTATTAAACGAATGCTAAAGTTGGAACGGAGGGGGTGATGTAACCACCTTAGGGCATCAGTTACCCAAGGCTCAGGTCTTCTGTTGGCTGGATTATTAAGCTTCTCGAAAAACTCGATTCGATGGCTTGGGTTGGGCGAAACGGCGTTGAGCGTAAAGTCGAATTGCGCTACTCGGTCGGGGTTATTGATGCGCTCAATCTCTCCCAAAGCGATGGAGTGGTATAGCTCTGGCCTACGTATCATCAGCTCATAGGCTAGCCTAGTTCTTTCGTTCTCGCTAAGCGATAATCCGCGAATGCTTTCCTTTACCCATACTGAGTGTAGCTTGCTAAACGATTCGTTAGTGGTGAAAACAGAGCTTAAGGTTGATAGCGCCGCCCTTCGTTGGTCTACGGGTAAATTGCTTTCAACTATTCTCCATAGGGTTTCCTCTATAGGTACGGCCAGCTGGTCGCGCTGCTTTTGATCGGCAAAACGCCAAAAAACAGTTGATAGTGAGTTGAGTAAAAATGTTTGAATTTGGGGTTCTGTTTCCTTATCAATGAATTTTATAAGCATTTTTACGTACGTATCAAGCCTGATTTTACCATCGAGAAACATCTCGAAGATTGATAGATGTTGCGATGCTCTTGCCACGGGATCGTTGGGCCAGTGGTGTTTTAGTAAGATTTGTTCCATGGTGATACTATCGGGCATAAAGTAACCGTAGCCTATGCCACTTGAGTTGACCCAAAGGGGAGTCTCCAGCTCAATACCCATAATTTCATATGAATAGGGTAGGTGTTGAAGCCATAGTTGCTCCGATTCATTATTCATACCCGAGGGTGAAATATCGATATACATAGGCGGGAACGAAGTGGTATCCAAGGCTTCAAAGCAAAGCTTATTAACATCTCTATTGGTGCTATAGGCAATTGCTGGACGTCCTGTCTTTTCTGTCCATATGTGTGACCATTCCCTCAAATCAACATCGGTATAACCATCTAAAATATTTACCAGCTCCATCCAGCTGGCATTATCCATTTGGTATGTGTTTAAATACTCCTGCACACCCTTTTGGAAAGGTTTATCGCCCATTAGCATCACCAGCTGCTGCATCATAATGGGGGCTTTGTGGTATATAATATCGCCGTAAAGGGTTCCGGCATAAAGCATATTGTCGAGCTGCTGCACAATGGGGTTTGCACCCCGTGTTCTATCCACAGAGTATGCGCTGGGGAAGTGCGAGAGCATGAAGCTTAGCTTGTGATTTATGGAGGGGTACTGTGGATTCACAATCAGATCGGCCATGAAGCCTGCAAAAACCTCCTTAAGCCACACATCGTTGAACCACCGCATGGTTACCAGGTTGCCAAACCATTGGTGTGCCACCTCATGCGCTATAAGGTTGGCCTGTCTAAGCCTTTCGTTCTCCGTTGGATTCTTGTCGAGCAGCAGCCTACTATCGCGGTAGTAAATGGCGCCCGGATGTTCCATTCCGCTGTACTGAAACCCTGGGATAAGGATAAAATCTAACTTGTCAAAGGGGTATGCTATTCCTGTGTACTTTTCAAGCCAACTTAACGACTGAGCATGCAGATCGAAAAGTATAGGTAGATTTCTGTTCAAGAGCTCGTTGTCGGTTTCGCGATGGTAAACGGTGAACTCATGAGTACCGACTGTTCTTGTTTCCGTTTTGAAATTTCCAACAGCAAAGGCAAATAGGTAGGTGCTTATGGGCTTAGTAGTTTTAAACTGAACCTGCTTATACCCCTCGTCGAGCTTCAGTTCGTTTGTAATTGCCCCATTCGACAGGGCTGTCCACTCAGCAGGAATACTTAGTGATAGTTCAAAAGAAGCCTTTAAATCGGGCTGGTCGAAACAGGGAAACACTGTTGATGCTCTGTCGGGTACAAGAAGCGTGTATAAAAAATCGTTGCGCCTATTAAGCGAACCGTCGTTTGAAACAAAGTATACCCTTACGGCGTTTTTCCCTATGCTTATATGTTTTTGGGGAATTACTATATGTCCATTCTCAAACTTGTAACCGATAGTTTTATTTTCAACCTTAACCTCCCTAACCATACTACTGCTGCCTGCCCTAAAGTCGATTACAACAGGGGCTACCCTGTTTAACTCGAACATAATTTCAACAGATCCCTGTATGCTATCCTCTCGTTGTTTGGGAATAGCAAAGTGCAGCTTATACTCAACATTACTAATGGTCGATTTCCGGTTTTGAGCTAATTGTTGTGACACTCCCTCGTCAACCACTATAGACGAACATGCACTTATTATAACCAGAGCCAGTGCACTGAGGGTGTAGCTAAACTTTTGTTGCATGCTGTTTTTTTTAGCAAGTTAAGGAAAATGTTGGATACGAAATGTTTGAGCTGCAAAAGTTTGACGAGAAAGGATACGTACAAAGTTGCTATTCCACCCGTTTTACACTTTGCCTGCGGTTTACCATGAAAACGCCCAGCAGAACGATTACGATGCCAAGGATTTGTACCAAGTTAACCGTTTCGCCATCGGAAATGCCCCACAGAATGGCAAAGAAAGGGATGATGTAGGTAACCGAGCTGGCAAAAAGCGCATTGGTATACCGTATTAAATTGTTGAACACGAATAGCGAGAGCACCGAACCAAAAGCCGATAATGCTAGCACGGCTGCAAGGCTTTGCCAAAAGTAGGGCGATTCCCATGCCGCACCTAAATCGGTAAAAAGTAGGATTACCCCAGCCACTGGGCCAACCGTTAGAAACGATAAGCTTGTGATTTGGATACCATTCATGTTGGGTAGCTTAAACTTAACCTCGTTCACATTAATGCCATAGCCAATGGTTGCAATTATTACATAAAGCGCATAGGAGTTGGTTCCAAAAATGGCGTTAAAGTCTCCACCTGTTATAAGTGCTAATGCACCAATAAAACCAATAATTACACCAGCTACTTGGTTTAGGGTTGGCTTATTCTTATAAAACAGAATTCCTACAATTAGAGCAAAAAGGGTTGCTGAGCTGTTAAGCATACCCGCAAGGGCGCTAGAGATATGGGTTTGCGCAAGCGCAAAAAGGAATGCTGGAAAGAATATACCAGCGTACCCCACAATGGATATGTTCTTTAGGTTTGACCTATGTATCTTGTTAAAGTGCCTGAAAATTAAAGGTAGCAGCAGCACAAACCCAAAAAACACCCTTATTGCAGCTACCTGTGTGAAAGAAAATGCTACGAGCCCCTTCTTCATGAGGATAAACGAACTTCCCCATATAAGGGCAAGTGAAAGCATAGCAAGCCATTGCCATAATTTCTTATTTAAGTCAATCATACTTTTTGGTTGCGTAAGGTGCTCAAAAGTAGAAATTTGTTGTTTTGCCTAACTATCTAAAGATGATTTTAAGATAAAAAAGCTTAATTTGGCAAAGGATTTAATTCTTTTGCAATGATCTCTTCCCGAATCAAGGCCTTTATAGCCATAGTGTTTGCTTTCACATCAACAGCGTTAGCACAGCAAGTTGATGTTGATAGATTTTTGCGCTTTGCTAATTATACTGTCCAGGATGGGCTCAGCCATAATACTGTTAATGATATTATTCAGGATAAGAATCTCAACTTCCAATTATCAAATCAACCAATCAATCAACCAATCAATCAACCAATCAACCTGTCCGCCAACTGGCGGATCATTCATTCACCCAGTTAGTCCGCCCTCTAGATCCTCACATATCCGCACCCGCAACCCGCAACTCGTTTACCCCTGATGCTCCTCGCGCAGCAAATCGTTCACCGTTTTTACGGGGTTAAAGGTGATTAGCGGAACCTCTACAAAAATGGTTATCCAGTCGCTCATGGCGCCATTCCATAGCCCAGGAAGTTCTTGCGCTTTTAGCGGTCTGCCATCCTTGCTTTTTAGGGAGATAAAACCCGTACTGGGGTCGCGAAACTTGAGCAGATCGAACTTTTTTCCATCCACATCAACTATTCCGCAAACTAGGTCAACGGGGTTAAAGTGGGTTGATGATTCAAAAATGGTTTTTTTCTGTGGATCACTCATATCTATCTGCGACGATTCAACAACCTGTAGCGATATGGATCCATCGGGATTTGTAGCCCAGAACGGCCCACCACCGGGTTCGCCCTCGTTTTTCACCATTCCGCAAACCCGGATAGGCCTATTGAGTTTTTCAGTAAGGTAGGAGCGAAGCGCATCAGTATCGGATAGGTTTAAGCCTGTGGGAGGCAGGATGCAAAGCTCATCGATGGTAAAATCGAGCACCTCGTGCAGAAACTCTTCCGATGGGACCTCCTGCTCCTGTAGTTGGCTTAGGTAGTCGAAAACAAGGCTTTGGTAGCTTACCAGCAATCCAGCCAAAGCCTTCTTGTAAAGCACGGTTTGGGGTTTAAGCCTATCGGGGACAACATTATCGATATTCTTAATGAAAACTAGCTCCGCTTCCAGCTCGTTCAAATTCTCAATTAGCGCCCCGTGGCCACCCGGGCGGAAAACCAGCCTTCCCTCGGCATCGCGGAATGGGCTGTTATCCTCCTCCACAGCAATGGTATCGGTCGCTCTTTTCTGCTCAGAGTATTCTATGGCGATTTTTACACCATGAACCTCCTCATAATGGGGCACAACCTCATTTGCTAACTTCTCAAAACCATCCCTATGCTCAGGCGATACGGTGAGGTGAATATGAACATCACCATTAGGCATTCGTGTGTACTGAGCACCCTCCACGATATGCTCCTCAAAAGCAGTTCGAACACCATCGGAGTAGGTGTGGAATTTTATTAAACCCTTGGGCAAATTGCCATAGTTCAGCGCGAATGGTTGCAACAAAGCCTTTACAATGGTGGTGTAGTCTTTTTGCTCAACAAGAGCATCGATGCTACACCTGTTTTTCTCCAGCTCAGCCTTTAAATCGCCATAAAATGCAAATTTTTTGATTTTATCAAAGAAGTTCCACATGGAGTTAAACCCCTTATCCTCAAAGCAAGCATCCTGTCTTTCT
>JAVERU010000202.1:0-3453 GCA_034006965.1 Tenuifilaceae bacterium | reverse complement strand
AATAAGAGAACCACCCCAGTTACGGCCTTTACCAGTGAATACGCCAGTGTGCTCGCCAGCCAGCTTCTTGTACATACCGTACATGTAACCAATTTCGCGGCCACCAACACCTATATCACCTGCAGGCACGTCGGTTTCGGGGCCAATGTGCTTCCAAAGCTCAAGCATGAACGCTTGGCAGAAACGCATAATTTCGTTATCGCTACGTCCTTTGGGGTTGAAGTCAGATCCACCTTTACCACCGCCCATAGGCAATGTGGTAAGAGCGTTCTTGAAAGTTTGCTCAAATCCTAAGAATTTAAGCGATGAAAGGTTTACACTGGGGTGGAAACGGATTCCTCCTTTGTATGGGCCAATGGCACCGTTGAACTGAACACGGTATCCAATGTTTACATGGATATTTCCCTCATCATCTGCCCATGGCACCTTAAAGATGAATACACGGTCGGGCTCAACGATACGCTCAATAATTTTGTGCGCTTCGAATTTTGGGTTCTTGTTGTAGATTTCTTCAACCGACTCTAGAACCTCGTGAACTGCTTGTAAGTACTCCTTTTCACCGGGGTGCTTCTTCTCAAGGTCAGTCATTATTTTCTTAACATCCATAACAGAAAAGTTTTAAGTGTTTATAACAAGAAAGACTTATTATTTTGATTTAAGGGATTTTGCCCTCTTGAAATCAGGTGTAAATATCCACACTTAAAACTAATTTTCAAAGGAAAAGCATCCTATAAAAATATGATATTAAACAGGTAGCAAAAGTGTGCTTCAAACGTTTGGGGTTTGGTTACTGGAGGGGTTTTTGGGTAAGGGGGCGGAAAACCACTCCCTTGTTGTTCTTGCCATCGATATGAATTGGCAACTCGCTATTGAAACGTATGCATCTTATGTGCTCTGTTTCATGGTATGAGGGTAGGTTATCGAGGTATTCAACATCAAAAATCCCATCCTTAATATAGGGGTTAACGGTAAGATAGCCAACCCTGAATGAGGTGAGATTTTGAAAGAAATGCGTTCCTTGACTTGGGTCGACCCGAAAATCGGGGAGCCCCGATTCTACTATCACTCGGGCCTCCGATATTTGCGACCACTTAATGGGTATGCCCAACCACGGATCGCTACTGCCCCAGCGCCCGGGGCCAACCAGCACGTAGTTGCGCTTGGCCTTCATGTACAGCTGGTTTATATCATCTACCTCTTGTGCAATGATTTTGGTTTGTGAAGGATCAAATTTGCTGGGCTTAACGTATACAATGTCCTGTATATTTAAAACCCTACCATGCCCAAGGGCCGATTCGGAGTAGATAATGGACTCATCGAGGCTTGTTTCTTCCCATGGGAAATCATCGGACAGCTCGCTCTCCACAATGGGGCGTATTTGTAGCAAGTTGAAAATGGCGGGCATACCCTTCGGTACGTTGAGGTTGGCTGCAAACTCAATCTCAACAGGGCAGTTCATCTCTTTCTGTCCTACCTCAAGTAGGTCTTTAAGAATTGACGCCAAGGGAAAGGTGTTGTATTTTAGCACGCTGGCAAACGTTACCAGCTTCTTCCCATTGCCCCAAACACCATCGTTTATTGATCCATCTTCATGGCTATAGGTAGAGGCAACATGGGCAAAGTCGGGGTATTCTTTAGCTTCATCAATGTTGAGCCTTGTGATGTTAACACCATCATCGGTTGATGGGGTGAAGCTCTCGGGGCGCATATCGAGGGCGTAGAATATCTTTTGGGTTTCGCGTAGCGCCATATTGGGCTGGGATATTTGCAATATCTTTTTAGGAAACTGTGGCGAAAACCTGAGCGACACACCTCCATCGACAATTAGCTTACCTAGCCCATAGCCTACTGCGGCAATCCCATGCTCGGGCTTTTCGGCGCCAATGGGGTAAAAGTTGATCGATCGGGCAACGCCCGATAGGGTGGGGAGGAAGTACTGACCGTGTTGGTTGCCACACACCTCCTGAAGGATTATCCCCATCTTCTCCTCGTCAATCACATTGCTGGTGGCCACCATGTAGGCCTTGCTGGCCTTAAAGAATACTGAAGCGTACACGCTTTTTATGGCCTGAATTAGCATCGATAGCATCAGCGCCTTATCGTTGGTGTTAGGCACCATATAGGTTGAGTAAATGCCGGCAAAGGGTTGGTAGTGGGAGTCTTCTAACTTGCTGGAGGATCTCACTGCTATGGGCTGGTCAATCACTTTAACCACAACCCTTAGGTCTTCGATTAGGCTGTTGGGCAGCTCTGCTGACAGAAATTTTTCGAGTATCTGTTGGTCCGATTGTGTGGAGACGCCAATCTTAAACAGGTTGTTCGTCTCGATAAACTCATCGAAAAACTCAGTGCTAATAACCACCGTTCGGGGGATAGCAATAACCACGTTGGGGTACTTGTTGTACAAATGGTTATCCTTAATAAGCGTGTTTACAAAGGCCAGCCCACGTGCTTTTCCCCCAATCGATCCATTGCCTATGCGCGAGAAGAATTTGTAATCATCGAATCTTTTGCGATCGAACATGGCGATAACCCCTCGGCTTTTGCTCATTCTATAGGCCGAAATGGCTTGGTACAGGAACTTTCGAACTTCATCGAGCGACTGAAAATCTTGTAGCGATAGGGGTTTAAATAGCTGGCCAATGGAGAACAGCGCCCGGGCATTAAGCCATTTGGATATGTGGTCGCGGCTCGAGTGGTAGGTTAAGGAATCGTCGGGGACTGTTAGCAATAGCTTTTGTAGGGCTGGTAAATCCTCGGCTCGGCATACCTCCTTATGGGTTTTGGGGTCGTAAAACACAAAATCATCGAACCCAAAGTTTGCTATGATGTAGTTACGCAGGTCGATATTGTAGGTTTGGGAGTACTTATGGATGAATCCAACACCAAGCTCATCGGCATACTTTTTATTGCCAATGTGCGAACTCTGGAGGAGGAAGGGCATATTGGGATCTTCCTGACGAATAATTTGGCAAAGCTTCAGGCCAAGCCTAGCTTTTTGGTCGCGACGCTGATTTACTTTGAAGCTAACATCCGAAATAACTCCCAGCACATTGGGCTTATAGCGATTGTATAGCGCGAGCGCCTCGTCGTAGCTTTTTGCCAGCAAAATTTTTGGGCGTCCCCGCATGCGGAGCACCCGCTTGTGCTCATTTAGAGCTTCCTGCATGAAGCTTCGTGCTTGGCGCATCACCGTTTTGTAAAGAAGTGGTAGCATGGTGGAGTAGTGCCGCACCGAATCCTCCACCACAATGATGGACTGCACGCCAACCTCAAGGATATCGTTATCGGCGTTCATCCTGTCCTCAATGAGCTTGATGATGGCCAGCAGCAGGTCGGCATTTCCTAACCAGCTAAAGATGTAGTCAATGCCGCTCAGGTCCTCTTTCTCAAGCCTAGCCGACACCTCGCGCGAGAAATGGGTGAGGATTACCAATGGGGTTTTGGGTAACC
>JAVERU010000040.1:0-23257 GCA_034006965.1 Tenuifilaceae bacterium | reverse complement strand
AATGAGAAACAAATAAATTTAACCCATTATGGATAAACAAAAGCAAGTACTTGAAGTGGACGAGGTATCGATACGATTCTCGGGCGATTCAGGTGATGGAATGCAGCTTAGCGGATCTCTTTTCTCCGATGCCTCTGCCCTTTTTGGCAATGGCGTAAGCACTTTCCCCGATTACCCATCGGAAATTCGTGCTCCCCAAGGTACAATTGGCGGGGTTTCTGGATTTCAACTGCAGATTGGCAGCAAGAAGGTTTACACTCCTGGCGATTATTGCGATGTGCTTGTGGCTATGAACCCCGCGGCGCTTAAGGCTAACGCCAAGTGGCTAAAGCCAGGGGCAACCGTTATTGCCGACAGCGATACTTTTAACGAGAAGGGGTTACAGCGAGCAAACTACAAAACCGATGACCCCATTGCAGAACTTAAGCTTGAAGACTACCACGTGGTTTTCGCACCAATAACGACCCTTACCAAAGAAAGCCTTAAAGAAACCGAACTCGACAACAAGAGCATCCTCCGCAGCAAGAATATGTTTGCCCTAGGAATGGTTTACTATATGTTCAACAGGCCTTTGAACTTTACCGAGCATTTCTTTGAGGTAAAATTCAAGAATCGCCCTCGAATTGTTGAGGCGAACAAAAAGGTGCTTCGCGATGGGTACAACTATGCAGGAAATATCCATGCAATACCCAATACATTCAAAATTCCACCTGCCACTAGCATTCCCAAAGGAACCTACCGCAATATCAACGGTAATACCGCAACAGCTTGGGGACTAATTGCTGCAGCAGAGCGTGCCAACCTACCATTGTTCTGCGGATCGTACCCCATTACCCCGGCCACCGAAATTCTTATTGAGCTGGCAAAGCGCAAGGATCTTGGTGTGAAAACCCTGCAGGTTGAGGACGAAATTGCAGGTATCTGTACTGCCATTGGTGCTGCATTTGCCGGAAACTTTGCCGTTACCACAACCTCGGGCCCTGGCCTATCGCTTAAGTCGGAGGCCATTGGGTTAGCGGTAATGACAGAGCTACCGCTTGTGATTGTTAACGTACAGCGTGGTGGCCCCTCAACTGGTCTCCCCACAAAAACCGAGCAGAGCGACCTTTACCAAGCGCTTTACGGGCGCAATGGCGAATGCCCCGTTGTGGTAGTTGCTGCAAGCTCACCTAGCAACTGCTTCGACTGGGCTTTCAATGCATCAAAAATCGCCCTTGAGCATATGACCCCCGTAATCCTGCTAACCGATGGCTACATTGCCAACGGCACCGAGCCTTGGCTTATTCCCAGCATAAAGGATTACCCAGAGATTCACCCACCACTTGTTCCCGATGGAACAGAGAATTTCCTCCCCTACGAGCGCGACCCCGAGCGTTTAGCTCGTCGTTGGGCTATCCCAGGACAAAAGGGTCTTGAGCATCGCATTGGCGGTTTGGAGAAGGACTACCTTAAGGGATCGGTTTCGCACGACCCAATTAACCACCAAAAAATGGTGGATGTTAGGGCAGAGAAGGTGGCCAGGGTACAAAATTTTATCCCCGAACAGGAAGTAATTGGCGAACCCGAAGGCGAACTACTGGTTGTGAGCTGGGGCGGAACCTACGGACACACCTTTACCGCTGTGCATGAGCTTCAGAAGGAGGGCAAGAGCGTATCGCTTTGCCACATTAGCTATATCAACCCACTACCCAAAAACATTCAGGATATCTTCAAGCGTTTCAAAAAGATTCTTGTGTGCGAGCTAAATATGGGTCAAATGGCAAACTACCTAAGGATAAACTTCCAAGAGTTTGCATACCTTCAATACAACAAGGTACAAGGGCTTCCCTTTACCGTTGTTGAGCTAAAGGAAAAATTTAATCAAATACTGGAGGGCAAGTAACCATGAGCAAACACAATTATACTCCCCAAGACTTTAAGAGCGATCAAGAAGTACGCTGGTGCCCTGGCTGTGGCGACCACGCAATCCTAAACTCGGTTTACAGAGCACTGCCCGAGGTATCGGATGCACTTGACTACAGCAAGGAGCGTTACGTTTTTGTGTCGGGTATTGGATGCTCAAGCCGTTTTCCATACTATGTAGACACCTACGGCTTTCACGGAATTCACGGAAGAGCATCGGCAATAGCAACCGGAATGAAGGTGGCCAACCCCAAGCTTAGCATATGGCAGATGACAGGCGATGGCGATGCGCTAGCCATTGGTGGCAACCACTTTATACATGCCATTCGTCGAAACATCGACCTAAACATCATCCTGTTTAACAACGAGATTTACGGCCTAACCAAAGGGCAGTACAGCCCCACATCGAAGCTGGGCGCCATCACCAAAACATCTCCCTATGGAACGGTTGAGCAACCCTTCCGCCCAGGAGAACTGGTAATTGGAGCACAGGGTAAATTCTTTGCCCGCTCAATTGATGCCGATGTGAAGCTAACTGCTGAAATTCTTGTTGAAGCAGCCAAGCACGATGGAACCTCAGTGGTTGTGATTCAGCAAAACTGCGTTATTTACAACGATAAAACCCATGCCGATGTAACCGAAAGGGAGCACAGGGCCGATAGAACCGTTGTACTTAAGCATGGCGAAAAGATGATTTTTGGCAAGAACAATGAGAAGGGGCTTGTGCTAAAGGAAAACCACCTTAAGGTAGTTACCATTGGCGAAGATGGATATACCATGGATGACATCCTAGTTCATAATGCTGAAAATCCAAACCCTGGGCTTCATGTTATGCTGGCTAATATGTCGTATCCCGAATTCCCCCTTGCCTTAGGTGTGATTCGCGCGGTGAAATGCCCAACCTACGACGATAACGTTCGGGACCAACTGCTTGAGGTACAAAAAAATGCAAAGATTAAGTGCGTTGATGATTTGCTTCACAGTGGCGATACCTACGAGGTATAGCTATATACCAATTGTGCATATAGCAAAAAGGGGAGCTTGTGGCTCCCCTTTTTCTATCTCTTAACTATCACCCCAAGTAGTGTTGCAGCAGTTGAATCCTTTATCTCTACATCTACGTAATCGCCAATTTTTGAATCTTCACATGGAAACACAACAACCTTATTCTGCGAGGTTCTTCCGTAAAGGTGATCTGCAGACTTTTTGGAGACCCCCTCAATAAGAACCTCAAAGCACTTACCTATATCATTACGCTTGCTCTCCTCCGATAGTTTTCCTTGGAGCTCGATAATCTCGGTAAGCCTTCGGGTTTTTACATCCTCGGGCACATCATCCTGCATCTTTCGTGCAGCCTTAGTATTGGGCCTTTCGGAGTACTTAAACATAAAGGCAAAATCGTACCCCACCCACTTCATCAACGAGAGGGTCTGGTCATGATCCACCTCGGTTTCGGTACAAAAACCAGCAATAATATCGGTTGATATGGAGCTGTCGGGCAAGATTCTCCGGATGGCTTCAATACGACTCTTGTAGTACTCCTGGGTATAGCCCCTATTCATCAGCTCAAGAATCCTAGTGGAACCCGACTGAACCGGCAGGTGTATATGGTTACAGATATTTTCGTACATGGCCATGGTGAAAAGCACCTCATCGGACAGGTCCTTTGGATGCGAAGTGGAGAAGCGAACCCTCAGACGAGAATCGAGCTTGGCCACCATCTCCAGCAAATCGGCAAAGCTAACCCTTTCGCCAGCGCTATCTATCCAGCTGTAGCTATCTACATTCTGCCCCAGCAGGGTAACCTCCTTGTAGCCACCATCAATTAGCTCCTGCACCTCTCGCACTATGGTCTCTGGGTTTCGACTTCGCTCGGCACCCCGAACGTAGGGAACCACGCAGTAGGTGCACATATTGTTACACCCCCGCATTATGGACACAAAGGCAGATACACCGTTCTTATCGAGGCGCACTGGGCTAATATCCGAATATGTCTCCTCGCGTGAGAGCAGAACGTTTATACCCTTTTGCCCCTCTTCAGCCGAACGGAGCAAAACGGGTAACTCCCTGTAAGCATCGGGGCCAACCACAATATCCACAAGTTTTTCATCCTCCAGAAGCTTATCCCTAAGCCTCTCGGCCATACAGCCCAAAACACCCACCAAAAGTGATGGTTTCTTCTTTTTTAGCTGCCTAAACACATCGAGCCTACCCCACACCCGGGTTTCGGCATTCTCCCTAATGGAGCAAGTGTTCACCAGAATCACGTCAGCCTCGTCAATGTCCGAAGCTATAAGATAGCCGTGAGCAGTAAGGATGGAGGCCACCACCTCGCTATCGTTAAAATTCATCTGACAGCCATAGGTCTCAATAAAAACCTTGCTGTTAGTATCATCCGTACTTATTGTTGTCAATTTTGATTTGTTTTAGTTACAAATTTTTGCGATGCAAAGGTAACGGAAAAAAATAATTCGGGGATCAACCTAAAAACCGATTACGGTCAAAATATGTCCTCATTAAAGAATCTATTCCACTTAGCAAACAGCACTGGTATTGTGAACATTAGCTAAAGAGTATTGTTCCAGCCAAATTTCTTGCTATTTTTACCGTTTCAATGTTATGAACTTTCAATAGCAACCATACACCATACGTTATCCTTTTGAATAGTAATCAAAAAAAATAACTGATTATGTCTGGACACAGTAAATGGTCAACCATTAAACGAAAAAAAGGTGCAATAGATGCTAAGCGCTCCAAAATGTTTAGCCGGATCACCAAGGAGATAACCGTTGCCGTGAAGGAGGGCGGTTCCGACCCCGAAGGTAACCCGAGGCTGAGAGTGGCCATCAGCAACGCCAAGGGGGTTAATATGCCAAAGGATAATATCCAGCGAGCCATTAGCAAGGCCGAGAGGGATGGTAACGCCCTGCAAGAGATGACCTTTGAGGGGTATGGGCCCGAGGGTGTACCCATATTTGTAGAATGCCTCACCGACAATAACAACCGTACGATTAGCGCCATCAGGTCAATCTTTACCAAACGTGGCGGGAGCCTTGGCACCAACGGCTCGCTTAGCTTTATGTTCGACCGCAAAGGGGTATTCACCATTCCAAAGGGCCATATCGACCAGGAAGAGCTGGAGCTGGAGCTGATAGACGCCGGTGCCGAGGATATTGAGGTAAACGAAGACACTATAGTTGTATACACCTCAATGGCCGATTTTGGCCGTATGCAGAAAAAACTTGATGAGCTGGGAATTGAAGCCGAAAACGCTAGCCTACAACGCATTCCAACCGACTACAAAACACTTGAGCCTCAAATGGCAATGAAGGTTTTAAGGTTGATTGATGAGTTTGAGGATAACGATGATGTGCAAAACGTTTACCACAATATTGAGATGACCGATGAGCTATTACAAGCCATGGAGGAAAACGACTAGCTCACCCTTGTTTCAATTAACTACTATTAATTTGTATGAAGATTAAATCTCTACTCAAGCGTACTGCAGCACTGGTAATCACACTATTAATTTTCACTGGATGTGGACGTTACAACGATATAAATGTTAAAGGTATTAAGGATATAAAGTTTCGAGGATTGAAGCAGAATGTTGTGCTGCTTAGCTTTGAAATTGAAATTGATAACCCCAATACACGTAAAATTACTGTTATTGAAATAGATTTCAAGGCTTGGCTCAACAACCGGGAGCTTGGTTCGTTTAGGGTAACTGAACCCATAATGCTGGTGCCCTGCTCCAGGCAAACATACTCAGTCCCCGCTGAGATTGAATTGCGAACAATTGCAGATGCTTTCCGAATTGCCTCCTCGGGCTCGATAGACAAACTGCTCGATAAGCTAGAGGTTGAAGGAAAAATAAAGGGAAAGTCGTTCCCTATTCGCAAAACCATAAGAATTGAACGTCAATCGCTTAACGATATATCGTCAACTTTGTGATCCATCGATTGGGGTTTTGGCCATATTTTATTTACAGATAAAAGTTTTACCTTTGCACCACAAATCCTAAGGAATATTATGCAATTGTCCAAAGCATTTACTCATTTAAGAATCATAACCTTAGCGCTGTTACTATTCGCCACAGGCAACCTTACGGATGCATACTCACAGGTGCCCCTGGGCATTATAAACGAGCTACAGCAGTTCCACCCCGACAAGGGAAGCATTAGCATATCGCATGACGACAAAATATCTCAGCTGCTGAATAGCTACTACGTTCAAAATGCTTCTCGCCCAGGAATGCAAGGATTTCGAATCAGGATTTACTTCGATACTGGACAGAGATCCCGAGAGCAGTCAGAGCTGGTGATGAATGAATTCATGGAGCATTACCCAGGGATATCAATCTACCGGACCTTCGACAGCCCATACTACAAAGTATCGGTGGGCGATTTTAGAACCCGCGATGAGGCACAGCATGTGCTCAAACAGCTAAACAGAAAATACCCAAAAGCATTTATCATCCCCGAGTGGATAAATTTCCCTCGCATTGACTGATTCGTCCTCTGCGAACCCAAAATGAGTAAAGTGGAACACAATGGCCAAATCTCCAAAAACAACTACGGCAACACAAACAGGAGGTTTGGCCACTTCTATTTGGAATCCGTTCAGAACAAACACAACCCATTGCTGCCTATTTAATCAAAAATAATTGTAAACTAAAGCTATGTCGGATCAGATTAAGCACGAATGTGGAATAGCCCTAATCAGGCTGCTTAAACCTCTCGAGTACTATCAGGTAAAGTATGGCTCATGGATGTACGGCCTACAAAAGCTTTACCTACTCATGGAGAAACAGCACAACCGAGGCCAAGATGGTGCGGGTGTAGCCTCCATCAAATTCGACCTTGAAGCAGGCCATCGATACATAGATAGAATACGAAGCAACTCGTCATCCCCCATTCGCGATGTTTTCGACTCGATTCAAGCGGGAATTAACCAGTGGGAAAGTCAGCCCGACTCAATTAACGATCCAGCATGGTCTAAGATAAACATTCCCTTTGCAGCCGAGCTGTACCTCGGGCATCTTCGGTATGGTACATTTGGAAACAACTCGATAGACTATGTGCATCCCGTCATGCGCGAGAACAACTGGAAATCGCGCACGCTAGTGCTTGCCGGTAATTTCAACATGACCAATGTGGATGAGCTATTCCAAAGGCTAATAGAGCTAGGGCAGCACCCCAAGGACTACTCCGACACCGTTACCGTGCTCGAGAAGCTAGGCCACTTTATCGATGAGGAGAACCAGAAGCTTTTCCGCCAGTACAAAAACGAGGGGAACTCTAACAAAAAGATTAGCGAGCTAATTGCCGATAATTTCAGCATACGGAAGCTGCTTCAGGAGGCAACTAAAGATTTCGATGGGGGGTATGCCCTTGCAGGAATGATTGGACATGGCGATGCATTTGTATGCCGCGACCCATGGGGCATACGTCCTGCATACCACTTTGCAAACGACGAAATTGTGGTTGCAGCATCGGAACGGGCCGTTATACAAACCGTCATGAACGTGTCGGCCGATGCAGTTGAAGAGATTAAACCGGGGTATGCTCTTATCGTTAAACGCAACGGTCAGGTTGATATGCAGGAGATAAGGGTTCCTCAGAACAGAAGCTCTTGCTCCTTCGAACGTATTTACTTTTCGCGTGGTACCGATAGAGATATCTACCGCGAACGAAAGAAGCTGGGCGAACTGCTTACACCCGTTATACTTGAAAAGATTGATCACGACCTTGAGAACACCGTTTTTTCATTCATACCCAACACCGCCGAAACGGCATTCTACGGAATGGTGCATGGGGTTGAAGAGTATATGCTTAAGGAGAAGTCAAGGATTATTAAGGCGAAGAACGGGAGCCTTACCGAAGCTGATATTGAATCGATTATCAGTGCACGGCCTAGGGTTGAAAAGATAGCCGTAAAAGATGTGAAGCTTCGCACCTTCATTACACAGGATAAAGGCCGCGACGATCTGGTGGGCCATGTTTACGATGTAACCTACGGAGCGCTCAACGAGGGAAAAGACAACCTTGTGGTGATAGACGATTCCATAGTACGAGGGACAACCCTAAAGGAAAGTATCCTAAAAATACTTGACAGGCTAAATCCCAAAAGAATAGTAGTTGTTTCTTCATCGCCACAAATTCGATACCCCGACTGCTATGGGATTGACATGGCCAAGCTAGGCGATTTTGTTGCCTTTAGGGCTGCCATCGCGCTGCTTAAAGAGACAGGAAAGGATAGCGTAATTAATGGGGTTTACAAAAACTGCAAGGCACAACAAAATTTGCCAAAAGAGGAGATTGTGAATTACGTAAAGGACATTTACAAACCTTTTACTCCCGATCAGATATCCGATAAAATAGCGCAGCTACTTACCCCTAAGGGGATGAAGGCCGAGGTTAAAATTGTTTTTCAAACCATCGAAACGCTTCATGCTGCCTGCCCCAACGATAAGGGCGACTGGTATTTTACAGGCAACTACCCTACCCCCGGCGGAAACAAGGTGGTGAATAGTTCGTTCATAAATTTTATCGAGGGGCGTAACCAAAGGGCATACTAAGCATCACATAGCCTGTCATATACATCAAACATTGGAGAGCAGAAGCTATTGGCATTAATATTGTAAATGTTTTGTGTAAATTTGTTTACAATCACTAAATCCATAAAACTATGAGAAACATAATGCTAGCCCTACTTTCGATTGCGCTCCTTTTGCCATTCAATACCCTAGCGCAAGATAAGCGAGCCCTTAAAGCTGCCGACCTAAGCTTTAGCTCTGCAGAAAACGACTACCAAAAGAGCAACTACAAAGAGGCTGCACAGAAATACACCATTGTGGTTAATACTGTACCCGCTAACGTTGACTCCCGCAAACATCTTGAGATGAGGCTCGATGCACTTATCAAACTAGTTGATATTCACTTCTATAAAAGCGTAAACATTCAGCAAGCTTGCGAGTATGTTAATGAGTACAGCAACACTATGAATGCGGTCAAAAACTCAGGTATGCTCAGAGGCACAACGCTAATGAAATACCTAAAGCAAGAGCAAGATTTTGCCAACAAGGAGGCAAAACAATGCGAAGGCTACGAGAGGGTTGGCAGCGATATGGATAAATTCCGCAAGAATAGCTTCGAGGAAGAATTTGGAGAAAAGTTTAACTAGCAATAGATTGCACATACAACAAACCCCGCCACATGGCGGGGTTTGTTGTATACAGTACGCAAACGCAAATTTTTTACCTTTTCGAGATTCTCCTCTTTAAAAACGACAAGATGTGCCGATCTATCTTGTTCTGATAAATATCTGAAATGGTGATCATAATGGCTGTCTCCTCAACATCGCCAAAGTAAGGGTTCACAACAGTACCAAACACCTTCATCGATGGGCTAATATTCATATATGAGTTGATAAGGGGTGGTATATGCTCACCCAAGTTACGGATCTCCTTCGAGAGAATTTTGTAATCCTCCTTGTAATCTCTTCCTACAAACAGCTTCTCCATGGCTTTCTTATCAACATCTAGCTCCATAGGGTTGATAGGAGTTACCAGATTATCATGGTCGGCAAAGTGCTTGCTGAGGAAGTAGAGCAATATGTCGCGGGCAGTTCGATTGTACTGAGTATACATAGTTACCTTGCCGAAGAAGTACTTTATCCCTGGGTACAGAACCACGAGTGCTCCTAGCCCATCCCAAAGATTGTCAAGCGCATAAAGCCCCTTCTCACGCCTATGCGCCGATTGGTACCGAGGCTGAACAAATGAACGCCCCAGCTCAATAAGGTATGGCAGGTAATCATGCTTAAAATCTTCGGAGAAATTGAAAAGTGCAGTTGTTGATAGGTTGAACTCCTCTCCCTTGCTTGGATCTACAATATGAAAGCGATAGCCTCCAAGTATCTCTTTGTCCTTTGGATCCCATACAATAAGCTGCTTGTATGGCTTCTCCGACGTGTCGTACTTATCAATATCAACAGCCTTTCCGGTTCCCCCTCCTGCACTGCGAAAGCTTAACTCCCTTAGCCTACCAATTTCCCTCATAGTATTTGGGGAGTCATGTGCCGTAACAATGTATAGGATATTATCACCATTGTTCGTCTCGCGAACAAATTTTTCGCTTGTCAACTCACCCTCCAGCAGCTTCTTATCTACCGGTTCAATTATCTGTTCCATACTAAAAAGTTTCGGATCATACAATGGCAAGCAGCGCTTAAAAGCTCACGCTCGCTACTTATTTAGCTCGTACACTCTTGCTTTTACCCATTTGGCCCACTCCTGAAGCGTCTTCGACCCATCAAATGTGTCAAACGGTATGGGGTCGCCAATTACAATATGGGGTTTTTGTCCCCTCTGCTTAAACATCTCATCAACAAGATAAAGCATCTCAAGGTTTACCTTAATGCCCAAGAAGTTTCGTACTCGGCTTAGGTTGTAAAAAAAGTTGGAGTTCCTGCCGCTAAAAAACACGGGTACCACGGGGCGCTTATGCTTGGTTGCCTTGGCAATAAAGCTCTTCTTCCACTCCAAGTCCTCTATTGTACCCCCCCGCTTTCGCGAGCAAAGCCCAGCAGGAAAAATGAATATCTGCGTATCTGAGGCATAGGTTTCATCCATTATTAGTGCATTCTCCCTAGATTGACTACCGTGCTTATTCACGGGGATAAAATTATCCTGCAGCTGCTTTATATTCATCAGCAGATCGTTGGCGGGGACCTTAACGTCTCTATACTTATTGCTTATGGAGTGGATAAGGATCACCCCATCCAATCCGCCCAGCGGATGGTTCGATGCAAAGATGTATCGCTCGTCAACATGCAGCTTTTCAAGCCCCTCAATAGTATAGCTTACTCGAAGGTAATTCAGCACCTCCTCAATGAACTCCACTCCCTGCTTATGGCCAAACTTATTTAGCACCAAGTTCAGCTCATCCTCATGGATTATCTTTTTTAGATACCTAATGATAAAGCTCGGAAGGAACTTTAACAATCGAGGACTTTTGCTGGCAATTACCTGCTCAACATCAATAAACTTCTTGGGTTCAACCAATGCGTCACCTGCCATACTAATTCAATCTTGAGGTAAAAAGTAGGGTACAAATGTAAAAATCTATTTATTAATATGCACATTTCACAACGCAATATTGGCTTTAGCTAGCTGCAAATGGGAGCCTGATTTACCAAGCAAAGCACTTTTTGGTAGCGATGTTTTGATTCAAGGGCAAATCATGATAACTTTGCCCGCATCACTAGTAAACCCCTAATGCAAAGCGAATTTCCAATTACCGAGCTGGTGCAAAAGTATCAGAGTCACCCATCTATAGTAAAACTTGCCGACGAGCTAAATTCCGAGTCGAACAACCGCATTAGGCTAAAAGGCCTTGCCGGATCATCGGCAGCAATGGCTACAGCAGCAGTTGCCACGGCATCTACCACGCCTTACCTATTGGTTCTTAACGACAAGGAGGAGGCCGCCTACTTTTTTACTGATCTATCGAATTTGCTGCCTGCCGATAGGCTCTACTTCTTCCCGTCATCATACAAAAGGGCTGTACAGTTTGGCCACATTTTACCCGATGCGCTTATACAGCGAACCGACACGCAAAGGGTACTACCTGCATTAAATACCGATGGGCACCACAACCCAGTAATTATTACCTACCCTGAGGCGCTGGCCGAAAAGTTGGTAACCAACGATCACTTTACCAAGAATACCATTAGCCTTTCGGTTTCGGAAGCAATTTCGCAGGAGTTCCTCACCGAATTCCTTTTGGACATAGGGTTTGAGCGAACCGAGTTTGTATACGAGCCGGGCCACTTCTCTGTGAGAGGTAGTATTGTCGATGTTTTCTCCTTCTCATCGGCATTACCCTACCGCATCGATTTTTTTGGCGATGAGGTGGAGTCCATCCGCTCGTTCGATGTGGACGATCAACTTTCAAAAGAGCAACACCAATCGGTTACCATCATCCCTAACCTACAGGTAACCAATGATGTTTCCACCTCACGCAGCATGCTCACCGAGTTGCTCCCAAGCAGTACCATAATCTGGGTTCGCGATTTGGAGGTTATAATTGGCCAGATGAACCAATCGTTCGAATCGGCCCAGAACGATGCCCTTTTTGGATCGGGTGCCGAATTTTTTGAACAGCTCAATGGCTTTAGCATAGTGGAGTTTGGGATAAAGCAATTGCTAAGTCCAAACTTTACCATCGGTTTCGAGATTTCGCCCCAACCTGCATTTCAAAAAAACTTTGAGCTTATCGCTCAGCATATCATCGAGCACGCCGAGAAGGGATACCAAACCTACATCCTTGCCGAAAATCCAAATCAACACAAAAGGCTCGAGAGCATTTTTGAGAATATCAACAGTCAGGTACAATTCCTCCCCATTGCATTTACTCTTCACCAAGGCTTCATCGACCATGACCTGAAAGCTTGCTTCCTAACCGATCACCAGCTGTTCGATAGGTACCAGAAGTATAAGCTTAAGAACGAGCTGGCCAAGCGCGATAGCCTTTCGATGCAGGAGCTTATTAGCCTTAAACCTGGCGATTACGTAGTGCATGTAGACCATGGCATAGGTGTTTTTGGGGGGTTAGTAAAATCAAATGTAAACGGCAAGGTGCAGGAGGCCGTTAGGTTAACCTATAAAGATGGCGATACGCTCTTGGTTAACATCCACAACCTTCATCGTATCTCAAAGTACAGGGGTAAGGACTCTGAACTACCCAAGCTCTACAAGCTGGGCTCGGGTGCTTGGCAAAAGCTAAAGCAAACAACCAAGCGCAAGGTAAAAGATATTGCAAAGGACCTTATCGCACTTTATGCTCAGCGAAAGGCCGAGAAAGGCTTTGCCTACTCGCCCGATAGCTACCTGCAGGAGGAGCTAGAAGCCTCGTTCCTTTTCGAGGATACCCCCGATCAGGAAAAAGCAACCCAGGCCGTTAAGGAGGATATGCAAAGTAGCATACCCATGGATAGGCTCGTGTGCGGCGACGTGGGCTTTGGAAAAACAGAGATTGCCGTTCGCGCTGCTTTTAAAGCAGTAGCCGACAGCAAACAGGTAGCCGTACTGGTTCCCACCACAATTCTAGCATTACAACATTTCCAAACTTTTAGCCAACGACTAGCAAACCTACCCTGCAAGGTGGAGTTTATTAGCAGGATGAAAACCCCAAAGGCCCAAAAAGAGATTCTAAAAAATCTGGCTGAAGGAAAAATTGACATTATCATTGGCACCCACGCGCTGCTGGGCAGCACAATAAAGTTCAAAGACCTAGGGCTAATCATTGTCGATGAGGAGCAAAAGTTTGGGGTAGCCGCCAAGGAGAAGCTCAAAAAGCTTAGGGTAAATGTTGACACCCTAACGCTTACCGCAACTCCTATTCCCCGAACCCTTCAGTTCTCGCTCATGGGGGCAAGAGACCTGTCAATTATCAATACTCCACCGCCCAACAGGCACCCCATTGCAACTGAGGTACACACATTTAACCCAGAGATACTTAAAGAGGCCATTGAGTACGAGGTTAGCCGTGGTGGGCAAGTTTTCTTTGTACACAATAGGGTACAAAATATTGGCGAGGTGCAACAGATGATCTCAAAGATATGCAACAATGTAACATCGGTGGTTGCCCACGGACAGATGGATCCCAAGCAGCTTGAAAAAACGATGCTCGATTTCATCTCAGGCGATTACGATGTGCTCATCTCAACAACTATTATCGAATCGGGGCTCGATATTTCGAATGCCAATACGATTATTGTAAACAATGCCCATATGTTTGGCCTTAGCGACCTTCACCAGCTCCGCGGAAGGGTTGGCCGATCGAACAAAAAAGCTTTCTGCTACCTACTCGCCCCTCCGCTCGAGGGTTTAACCCCCGAAGCACGACGGCGATTAAAGGCCATTGAGGAGTTCTCTGAGCTTGGCAGTGGCTTTAGCATTGCCATGCAAGATTTGGATATCAGAGGGGCAGGCAATATGTTAGGAGCCGAGCAAAGTGGCTTTATTGCTGATATTGGCTTTGAGACCTACCACAAAATTCTTGACGAAGCCATTCAGGAGCTAAAAGACGAAGACTTTAGCCATGTGTTTGCTGAGGATAAACAAGCCGACACGGAAAGAACTCCCGCCTGGCAAGCCAGCAAAACCGATTGCCATGTGGAGACCGATATGGAGCTCCTAATTCCCGATTGGTACGTGGGTAGCGTTCCCGAGAGGATGCGGCTTTACAAAGAGCTCGACTCAATTGCACAGCCAGCTGAACTGGAAGCCTTTGAGCATAAGCTAACCGATAGGTTTGGGCCTCTCCCCGAGCAGGTTACCGAGCTGCTAAACGTTGTTAGAATCAGGTGGGTTGCCCAATCGCTAGGGTTGGAGAAAGTCTTACTGAAAAACCAATCATTTGTTGGATATTTTATATCAAATCAGCTCTCACCTTTCTACCGTTCACCTATCTTTACAGGGATAATTGGATATATCCAGCATAACCCAAAGGCGTTTCAAATGAAAGAGCAGCACGAGAAACTCACCATCTTGGCCAAGGGCGTTAAAAGTACAAGCGATGCATTGAATATGCTGAATATATTATATAATAGCATTAGCTAAACCATTATCATTAATACCTTATATTCATTTGAAAAGCAAGGTAAATAAACTGCACCAAGCCAACCTCGTAATCGATGTGGGGAACACGCTGACCAAGCTAGCCGTGTTCGTCAATAATGAACTGGTTTACCTGGAGAAGGTGGTGCAGCTCAACGAAAGTGTTATCGAACGGCTAGTAGCTAATCACCAACTCAGCAAGGCAATAGTTTCAGCAGTTGGGGAATTTCCTGCATACATTGCAGAATTTATTTCACAGCGAATGCCGCTGCTACAATTTACGCATACCACCCCATTGCCCATAAAGAACTGTTATAAAACACCCGCCACCCTTGGGCCCGATAGGTTAGCAGCAGCAGCTGGGGCAAACGCGCTATACCCCACTACCAACGTGCTTTGTATTGATAGCGGCACGGCAATAACCTACGATTTGGTAACCGCTGATGGGCACTACATAGGAGGGGGCATTTCGCCCGGCATTGAGATGCGCTTTAAAGCCCTTAACCATTTTACGGCTAAGCTACCTTTAGTATCTTTTAACACAACAATCCCCATGGTGGGTAACACTACCGAAACATCAATACTTTCGGGGGTTTTAAATGGTATACTAGGTGAAGTAGATCGATACATCGACAGCATTAGCGCGCAATATTCACCACTTAACGTTGTTTTTACAGGAGGCAATTCATTTTTCTTTGATAAAAAGTTAAAAAATAGCATCTTTGTGCATCCTAATTTGGTGCTTTACGGACTTAACAGAATTCTAAACTATAATGAGAACCTATAGCAAGCTGCTGCTTCTAGCAACATTACTTACCACAACCCTTTCCGTTTATTCTCAAAGCCTTACAACTTATTCTCCCTACTCACGATTTGGCATAGGTGAGATTCGGAATCGAGGATATGCAAACAACAAGGCACAGGGAGGGATATCGCAAGGCCTACGCAGTGGAAAAGCCATTAACTTTCTCAACCCCGCCTCATACACCGCGCAAGATACCATGTCGTTCATTTTCGATTTTGGGCTTGAGGCAATGGGAGTCGACTACCGAACAAACGAGCAGGCTAACTTCAACTCAGGCGTAAACCTTCATCACCTTGCCATCCAGTTCCCGCTTGCCAAATGGATGGGAGCGAGCATAGGTATTCAACCATTTAGCAACGTTGGCTATAGGATAAGAGATATTGAGATGGATCCCTACCTACTCAGCTCCATCGGCCCCATAAAATACTACTACGATGGTAAAGGTGGTATCACTCAGTCGTACTTTGGATTGGCCATTGAGCCCATTAAAGGTCTCTCGCTGGGGGCAAATATGTCATACTTCTTTGGGGCCATTGATCACTCCACCGAAATTGTTTTTCCCGATTACACCCCCTACCATAATACGCGCCGTTTAAATAGCGTAGTGGTTAGGGATATTGCTTTTAGCTTCGGCGCTCAGTACGAGTTTTCGCTTGGCGATGAGAAAGAGTATAAGTTTGTACTGGGAGCAACCCTCGACAACGAGACCGCTTTAAGCGCACAGCAAATATCATTCATTACTAATCCAGCAACTAGAGACACTATTCTTTACCACGAGTTCGACAAAGGGTCAATCGATTACCCCCAAAACTTCTCCGGAGGGTTTACCTTTGGATACAAAAACATTTTAATGGCTGGGTTCGACTACTCGGTGCAGGATTGGAGCCAGGCCAAATTCTTGAACGTTAGCGATTCGCTCGGCAAAAGCGAAACCCTCAGGGTTGGTATTCAAATCACCCCTAACCCCAACGACTTACGGTCGTATCTAAAACGTGTATCGTACAGGGCAGGGTTCTACCACAGCAAGACTCATCTTCAATTGCGTGATAATCAGATAAATGATTATGGCATAACTTTTGGAGTAGGATTACCATTCCGAAGAAGTAACACAACCTTCAATATCTCGGGAGAAATTGGTCGAAAAGGTACCCTTTCGAACAACCTGATACAAGAAACCTACGGAATAGTTAATGTTGGGTTTACCTTCTACGATTTCTGGTTTGTAAAACGAAAGTATAACTAACGAATTACAAAGTTAATCATAAAAACAAGGAACGATGAAAACGATTTTAAAACTTAGCATGCTTCCTATGCTATTGCTCATTTTTAATGTAAATGCCATAGCACAAGCATACCTTAACGACCCTAAATTTGGTGCAGATGAGGAAACTCGTAAAGAATGCGTTGTTGCACTTTCTCTTTACGGAGAGGACTATAAACAACAAAATTACGATAAAGCAAAACCAAACTGGTTAAAGGTGCTTGAAATTTGCCCAGGTGCCAGACAAAACACCTATGTACATGGTGTAAGGATGATAAAGACTTGGCATGCCGAAGCCACCTCTCCATCGCGCAAAAACGAGCTTCTTGATTCGCTCATGATGATATACGATATGCGTATCGAGTATTTCGATAGCAGAGGAACCCTCCTTGGTCAAAAGGGTATGGACCTGGCAAGTATGGACTCGGATAGGTACGAGGAGGCATATGGTTACCTTAAGGAGTCGATTGAACTGGAAGGCGATGGATCTGCCTCTTCGGTTCTATACACCTATATGGTGCTTACCAAAACCATGTACGATAACAACAAGCTAAGCGCTGAGGATGTAATTGAAACCTATGCATTAATTGCAGATTATCTCGATCTACAACAAGTATCTAATCCTGACGATGGAAGGCTATTACAGGTAAAAGAAAACGTTGATGCTATTTTCTCAACCGCAAATGTTGCCGACTGCGAGAGCCTACAGAAAATATTTGAGCCAAGAGTTGATAACAACTCCAACGATATTGACCTAGTAAAAAAGGTTCATAACCTTCTATCGGCAAACCGTTGCGAGCAAACCGATTTTTACGTTAAAACCGCCAAGGCTCTGTATGCCCTTGAACCAACCTCGAACCGTGCATATGAGCTGGCTAGGGTTTATGTTGCCAAAAGGGATTATCAGAACAGTGAACAGTACTATAAGCAAGCCATTGAGCTAGAAGAGAATAAAGAGCAGAAGTCAAGATTCTTAGTTGAGTATGCAGGCGTTGTATTCAACGAGTTTGGAAAGCCGCAACAGGCACGCTCACTTGCGCTTGAGGCTATTGAGAATAACCCAAACATTGGTCATGCGTACATTCTAATTGGAAACATCTACGCAAACGAAAAGAACTGTTTTTCAGATGATTTTCAGAAGAAAACCGTTTACTGGGCTGCCGTTGATAAATTTATCAAAGCGAAGCAAGTTGACCCTTCGGTTGCAAGCGACTGCGACAGGCTCATTGAAGTTTACTCACAGTACTTCCCTGCGCAAAGTGACATCTTCTTCCATGACCTAAACCCAAATCAGCGATACACCGTGGGATGTTGGATCAACGAATCGACAACCGTTAGAGCACGCCCTTAAATTTCAGCAAGAAACAGAATTGAAAAACGTGTTTTCACATAAGGTCTTAAAGCTTATAGTCCCTACTCTGGTGGGGACTATTTTGCTTGTATCGTGCAAAACCGATATAGAGATGGTGAACCTACTAGCCGAACGCGAACAGGTGCCCAGCCTAACGGCCAAAAACTTTGAGATACTCCATACCGAAAACGGAAATCCTAAGCTTAGAATAAAGGCGCCCGAAACCCAATACTTTCAGCATACCGAGGAACCCTACTACGAATTTGGAAAGGGGATTACAGTTTTTATATACGACGACTCGCTAAAGGTTGAATCAACACTTACTGCAAACTACGCCAAGTTTTACGAGGAGAAAGAGCTTTGGCTCGCCCGCTACGACGTAGTGGCTCAAAACCGAATTGGGCAAATCCTTAATACCGAGCAGCTATTCTGGGATCAGAAAAAAAAGAAGATATACTCCGATGACATGGTGAAAATCACCTCCGAAGACGACATCATATTTGGAGAAGGATTTGACTCGGATGAAAACTTCGATAATTGGGTTATCCGAAAAATAACAGGAACCCTCTTCCTAGATGAAGAGTAGTAATTCATTTCGACTCGATTTAAGCAAAAATTCCATATCTTTATAACGAAAATTCTACCAGCTATGAACTCAATTCACAAAGTACTTGAATATATCTGGCTAATACTATCGGTTGTTTGCCTTGGGATGGCAATTCACGCCACGCTAAAAGTTGGCTTTGGCCAGAGCTACATGTTCTACATCCTAGCGGTGGTAGCCCTCCTGATGTTTTTTCTCCGAAGGTCCCGACGAAAAGCCAACGAATCAAAACAAAATTAGCGAACGAGTAAATGGATTATAACCCGGTTATAATTGGTTTATCAATACTTTTCTCAGCACTTTTCTCCGGTATGGAGATTGCGTTTGTTTCCGCCAACAAGCTCAGGATTGAACTCGATAGGAAACAGGGCACATTTGCCTCAAAAATAGTACAAGTTTTCACCAAGGATCCAAGCCAGTACATTGCCACCATGCTGGTGGGCAACAACATAGCCCTGGTTGTTTATGGCATCGGCATGGCGCAAGCTCTAGAGCCTACCATTAGCCGCTATATACATGGTGATCTGGGGATATTGCTCACCCAAACCATACTATCAACAGCATTAATCCTGGTAACCGCCGAATTTTTACCCAAATCCCTGTTCAGAGCACACCCCAACTCGTTCCTGAATTTCTTTTCCTTGCCCATGCTGCTCTTCTACATTGTACTCTACCCCATCAGCAAAGTTTCCACGTGGATTTCACTGGGCATTATCAAAAGAATCTTTCGCCACGATATAAAAGCGGGCGAGGAGCACCGCATATTTGGTAAGGTTGACCTCGACCATTTTGTAGGCGAAGTACAACAAACCGATGGTGATCAATCCGAGCATGAGCATGATATCAAAATGTTTCAGAATGCGCTTGACTTTACAGAAGTTAAGCTAAGAGACTGCATGATTCCGCGTACCGATATCGAGGCCATTGAGGTTCACAGCAGCATTCACGAGCTCACCGAAAAATTTATTGAAACGAGCTACTCCCGAATCCCCGTTTACGATGGAAGCATTGACAATATTATTGGGTACGTAAACTCAAAGGATCTTTTCAAAAAACCCCAAAGCATTAAATCAAAGCTTATAAAGGTCGATTTTGTTCCTGAAACCATGCTTGCCCACGAGCTCCTAGCCTCATTCATTAAGGAACAAAAAAGTATGGCGATAGTAGTTGACGAGTTTGGCGGAACAGCAGGGCTGGTTACCATCGAAGATATTATCGAAGAGATATTTGGAGAGATTGATGACGAGCATGACTCCAGCGAATTCATCGAGAAGCAGCTTAGCGATACCGAGTACCTTTTCTCGGGAAGGCTCGAGGTTAGCTACCTGAACGAGAAGTATCGATTTAAAATACCCGAATCGGACGAATACGATACCCTTGCTGGTTTTGTAATATCTAACCACCAGAGCATACCCAAACCTCAGGAAGAAATCCAGATTGGGGAGTACAGCTTCAAGGTAGCTAAGATGGATAGAACCCGAATCGACCTCATACACCTAACCCTTCCAAAGCACGATTAGCTCCCCTTACGCCATTTTTCGAATTAATCCCCGAAAAAGTTGGCTAACACTTTATGCAATACACTAAAATAGCTATATTCGTAGCCTTAAAATTTTGGCAAATTTTGAACTAATATTAATATTAAATGGCTACACTAGAGAAACTCAGGAATCGCGCTGGTACGCTTGTTGCAGTTGTAATTGGACTTGCCCTTTTGGCATTTATACTAGGCGACCTTTTTGGATCGGGCGGATCGATGTTCTCCCGCAATCAATTTGAAATCGCAGAAATATCGGGAAAATCAATCCCATACCAAACCTACCAGGAGCGTGTTGATCACATTGCTGAGCTTAACAAAGTATCGCGTAGGGTAAATGCTCTCGACGAGCAAACCATGGAGAATATCCGCGAGGAGGTTTGGAACCAGCTTGTGCAAGAGTTTGTACTTAGCTCAAACTACAAAAACTTGGGCATTGCGGTTTCGCCCAGCGAGCTATTCGATATGGTTCAGGGCCGCAACCTGCACCCCATCATCAGGCAAGAGTTTGGTAACCCCCAAACTGGCGAGGTTGATATAGCCATGGTTGATCAATTCTTGAGAAATTTGGATGCTGACCCATCGGGCTTTCAGCGCGCCATTTGGCTTTACCTCGAAGATATCATTATCAGAGATAGGCTTTTCACAAAGTATAATAACCTTATCAGAAAAGGGCTCTACGTTACCGACTTTCACGCTGAGAGATCGGCGGCTAACCGCAGCACTCGGGTTGATATAGAGTTTATTGTTGATCGCTATAGCTCTGTTGCCGATTCTTTAATTACCATTTCATCATCAGAGGTTAGCAAGTTTTACAAAACCAATAAGCATAAATTCCAACAAGAAGCATCAAGAGATGTAGAGTACGTTGTGTTCCCCATTACCCCATCGCAAGATGACTACAAACTGGCAGAGGAATGGATCAACAACATTAAGAATGAGTTTATTAACGCTTCTGACCCTGTTCAGTTCACCAACCTAAATTCCGACACTCCTTACACAGATAGATTCTACAAGCATGGCGAGTTAAGTAACGAAGAGATTGACCAATGGGCATTCAGCGCAAAGGTAGGTGAATTTATGGGGCCGGTATTTGATGGCGAGTCGTACCTTATGGCCACCCTGGTTAACATCGATTTTCTTCCAGACTCGGTTAAGGCACGCCACATCCTGCTTAGCACAAATGTTCAGTCGCAAGCGGATTACGATGCGGTAAGCCAAAAGGCCGATAGCCTGCTGGATGTTGTGAAGCGCAATAGGGCTCGCTTTGCCCAAATAGCTAGAGAGCACTCCGAAGACCCTGGCTCAGCTTTACAAGGGGGTGAGCTTGGATGGTTTCCTGAGGGGGCTATGGTTAAACCCTTTAACGATGCTTGTTTCAATGGCAAGAAGGGCGATATCGTCCTTGTTGAGAGCCAATTTGGATTTCATATTATTGAAATTCAGGAGATAGGCAGACTAACCAAAAAGGTTCAGGTTGCCATACTAGAACGTAACGTTATACCTAGCTCCAGAACTTATCAGAATATATATCAGAAGGCTAGCGAGTTTGCCGGCATTAACGATACCTACGAAAAATTCACGGCTGCTGCGCAGGAGCAGAGGCTTAGCAAAAGGCTTGCCTCGAATCTCAGGGAGCTCGACAGGCGTGTTGCTGGCCTTGAAAACCCACGCGAAATGATTCGTTGGGCCTACAGGGAAAAGGCTAACTCTGTTTCTCCAGTGTTTGAGTTTGGCGATAACTTTGTTGTGGCAACCCTAAAAACAGTTCGCGAAGAAGGTATAGCTCCGCTTGCCCAGGTTGAGCAGGAGATCAGAGCTGAGCTTACGAAAGAGAAAAAGGCTGAGGTTTTAAAGGAGAAATTCAACAAAACTCTTGCAAATGCTAACAGCATTCATGCTGTTGCCGCTGAACTTTCACTTCAAGTTCAAGAAGCACCGGGCATAACTTTCTCTTCATTCTCGCTTCCGGCCGTTGGTTTTGAGCCTGCAGTAATTGCTACTGCTGTTCATTCTGCCGAGGGCGAAGTTGTTGGCCCTATAGCAGGAAATTCTGGTGTTTACGCACTGGTTGCCAACGCTATCAATATCGAAGAGATTGACAAAGCTGCAGAAGCTACACGGCTACTCAACCTATACCAGTCGCGCTCAACCCGCGAAGCATACGAGGCCATTAAAGAAAACGCCAAGATTGTAGACAAGCGATCTAAATTCTTCTAGAAGCTAAGTAATACAATATTACAAGAGAGTAGCCACCTTTGGCTGCTCTCTTCGTTTTACATACGTATGCCTCGCTGGTATACCTTTTAGATTTTACGCAACTAAAACATGTATTCAGAGGTTGACATTCTATGCAATTTGGAACTGCAATGAGAAAGTAATCCTAATATCTTTTGCCCAGCTAAGCGAAGGAGATATCAGCGGCTGGGGGTGTTACCAGTTTGGGTGAGCAGGGCTTGGAATTTATCCTCAGCTAAGAAACTCCCTACGTGTCGCCCAGTTCGCCCAACCCATTCCGCCCAAACCTGCCAGCCCTGTTTGCCGAGAGGCAGGCGGCAGGCTGGTTGGTTACAACTCTTGTTAGCAGCTGACTGTTATTCTATAATGTCATATAACTATGGCTGCACTTTCTTACCGATGGGTTGGATTGTTTGCTTTTTTGATTTAAAGCTAGGGATGTGTGTTGGTTTTAAAGCAAATGTGCAAACAATGTCAGGGCTATCTTGGTCCAATAAAATCTATCCCCGTTAAAATGTATCATATGGTCAGGTATTTCTGCAAGCCACACTTCAGTTTCCCAAGCAATTCTGTTTGAATGTTTTTTAAATTCGGCCATATCAGTGAATGCTGACACATAAATTTTCCAAACCTTACAGTCTTTCAGAAATTCTTCTAATTCAAGTAATCTTTGGGGTGAAACAGTGCCGTGAGAAGTAACAGCTTCAATTAGAAATAACCAATTTCGTTTTGGTTCAAAAATTATCACATCAGGTAATTTACTATGCTGGTGTCTATAGGAATGCCCAGTGTACTCAACCCTTTCCTGTCAAGATATTTGTCTTTTTTTCACTAGCATCCGAAACTTTTCGAAAACAAGCAAAAAACCTATGAAACCCCACTGAGTACGCTAAAAAAAACGAGTTATCCAGAAAATAAGTTCCCGTTGCTTTTT
>JAVERU010000039.1:0-23339 GCA_034006965.1 Tenuifilaceae bacterium | reverse complement strand
CCTCAAGGGGATTTACACTGCTCCTGCCATTGCCCAGGATGCAAGCCCTGAAGCCATGGTAGAGGCTGCTGAGAAGGAAACGCTGAACTACCTTGGTACAGGCAAGTTTGTGGTAACTATAGGCGGTGAGCATTCCGTTAGCATTGGCCCAATTCAGGCCTATGCAAAGAAGTTCAAAAACCTTAGCGTTTTGCAGATAGATGCTCACGCCGATCTGCGCGATAGCTACGAGGGATCAAAAAATAACCACGCCTGTGTAATGGCTCGAGCTCAAGATTTGTGCCCCATTGTGCAGGTGGGTATCCGCAGTATGGATGTGGGCGAGAAGGATCGTCTTGACCCTAAGCGTGTGTTCTGGGCACACAAAATAACGCAGTGTGATGAGTGGATGGATCAGGCCATTGATCTGTTGACCGATGATGTGTACCTAACCATCGATTTGGATGGGTTCGATCCTTCCATATTACCCTCAACAGGAACCCCTGAACCCGGTGGGTTGCAATGGTATCCTACCCTTAAGTTCATCAAAAAGGTGATTGAGCGTAAGAACCTGGTGGGCTTCGATATCGTTGAGCTATGTCCCGACCCCGATGAGAAGTCATCTGACTTTTTAGCCTCCAAGTTGCTTTACAAAATACTTTCGTATAAATTTGCAAAAGAATAAATTATCAAACTATCAACTTATCAAAGAATTGCTGAAATGGAGAAAAAAGACCTGCTAAAGGATGTGGTGAAGCACATCGACATCAAATCGTTCGATTCGACCCCAATTATCAACTCAATGCGCGACATGTCGTTCACCTCGCGCGATACAGCTGTAGCAACCGATATCTTTGAGATGATGATTGCCGACAAGGAGTGCAGCAACTGGCTTATCCTGGCAGGCAGCACCAGCGCTGGTGGATGTATGCAGGTGTACGTTGATATGGTGAAAAACAACATGGTTGACGTAATTGTGGCCACTGGTGCATCAATTGTTGATATGGATTTCTTTGAGGCTTTAGGCTTTAAGCATTACAAGGGAACCCCTTTTATCGACGACAACCACTTGCGTAACAACTACATCGATAGGATTTACGACACCTTTATTGATGAGGAGCAGCTACAGGAGTGCGATTCTACCATCAAAAAAATTGCCGATGGCATGAAGCCAGGTGTATACAGCTCACGTGAGTTCATAAAGGAAATGGGTAAGTACTTGGTGGAGCACTCGGTTAAAAAGGATAGCCTGGTGCAGGTGTGCTACGAGAATAATGTTCCCATTTTTGTCCCTGCATTCAGCGATTGCAGCGCAGGGTTTGGACTGGTTAAGAATCAGGTGGAGAACCCCGATGCGCACGTTTCAATCGACTCGGTTAAGGATTTCCGCGAGCTTACCGACATCAAAATTGCAGGCAAGACCACCGGATTATTCATGGTGGGTGGCGGAGCACCTAAAAACTTTGCACAGGATACCGTGGTTTGTGCCGAGATACTTGGCCACGATGTACCCATGCATAAGTATGCCGTACAGATTACCGTTGCGGATCCCCGCGATGGCGCTTGCTCTAGCTCAACGCTGAAAGAAGCCTCTTCATGGGGTAAAGTTGATACCACCTACGAGCAGATGGTTTACGCCGAGGCAACCAGCGTGGTACCCATCATGATGAGCTATATTTATCATCGTGGAACTTGGAAAAATCGCAAAAAATACGAGTGGGCTAAGCTATTTGATAAGTAAAAATTGGGCTTAGGTTCAAGCTGATTAAATAATGTAAAAAATGGGGGGAATTGTTTCACCCCATTTTTTTAGCTTACGCTGGTGTAAACCTTTATATTTGGTGGATTCTGTAAATGTTTTTTTACTGCACACTGATCGGCCACTTTAACTAGAGTGTCGTAGTACTTCTCAGGGAATGAGTCTGGCACGTTAATTTTTAGCTCTATCGATTCAATCATATGGGTTGATGGGTTAAAGCTATGCTTTTGGGTTAGCGATATGCCATCGGTTGAAATTCCACGCTGATCGCAAAACGATTTAACGTATATACCAGCGCATGTTCCAATTGATGCTAAGAATAGTGAAAATGGTGCTGGCCCCTCATCGTTGCCCCCAGCCATTAAGGGCTGATCGGTAAGAATTTTGTGCTCACCTACTTGGGCAATTACTTGCTTGTTTCCGGAGAATGTAATTTCTAGTTCCATGTTTAGTAAATCGTTGTTAGTTATGTTTTGTATTTACATATCTAAAAACATAGATACTACGAAAAAGTTCAAAGCCCACTATTCATTGAATTGTGGGCTTTGAATAATTTACTCTAGTTCAATAAAATCGTCCTTCGGAATACCGCAAATTGGACATCTCCAGTCGGGGGGAAGGTCTTCGAATGGTGTGCCAGGATCAATGCCTTGCGTTGGGTCACCCAGGTTGGGGTCGTATATATATCCGCAGATTTTACACTTATGCATAGTTGATGTTTTAAGTAATTACTATTAGATTAATGGGAACTTTAAAAAGAGCTTTGAGATCTTGCCCCAAGTTTTTAATGGTATCGTCATCCTCCTCGTAGTACCATGAAATGTTTACATCGTTTCCCTTGGAGTAGCAATCCTCAATAAGCTTAATGATTTTGTAAAGAAAACGGTTGGAGCCACTATTGATGTACTCAATGGTGATAGCTACTTTAGTGTGCTGCTCGGGTAGGGTAATGTAATTCTCAATCCATTTAATAACCGGTTGGTAAAACGTAAGTGAATCTTCAGGAATCGACCGACCAGAAATCTTAATACTCCCTGGAGAGAAATCAATTTCAGGGGTTTTGCTTGTACCCTTTATAAATAATTTATTCATTCTCCCTTAGCTGATTGTTTTTACAATGCTACGGTAAAGTTACGGAAAATGATTGGGTATGACAATATTTCGATTTTAAAATATGGTAGTCAACTCACAAATCTTTTGTAAGCCTTTGCATATATTGTTTCAGGGTCCGTACGCTAAACTTACGGTTTGTTTTTGCTCTCGACACGTGAACCTTACTAGAGGTGCCGCTTATCTCGAAGCTAAATACAAACCAGTCCTCATCGCTAAAGCCCATGCTCCCAAAGCGCAGATCGTGCACCCACAGTGAGTTGTCATCCTTTTGCTCCACAATGTAAAACCCATCAGTAAAACGTATCAGATTCTTAATTTTTTCGTTTTGGTTAAAATCAGCCAGGAGGCTTTCGTTTCGATTAATGTACTTAAAATCAATGCTGTGCTTATCGAAGTTGCTAACGTAGCCAAAGTGATATCCAGCTGAGTCTTCGGCAATGGCAAGCCATAAGAAGTTGGTTATGGGTAACGGTGCTGTTTTAAGGCGGGTATAGCTTATCTCTTGTTCTTTAAGTTGTGTTATCACCTTCCTTTGGATATGCAGCTTGTTGGCAACCGATAGCCCTACAAATAGTGCAGTGTATATCAAAATAAACCATGCTAACTTTCGCCTAATGGCTGATGCTTGAGGCTTAAATAGCATCGCTACCATTATGCCAACAATTGGAAAAAGCAGCAGAATATCAATTATACTCATTGAGTCGAAGGCTAAACGTACATCACTAAACGGCAGAAGTAGTGCCGTCCCGTACGTGTTAAATATGTCGATGGTTGAGTGCATTAGTATGGCAACGAATGCCAATAGCGACCAATGTTTAAAGAGATTATCCCTGTGGATTTTTGAAGCTATAATTCCCACAATTGGTGCGGCAACAGCTGCAAATAGAATGGCATGGCTTGGGCCACGATGGAAGAGCAGCGCATCTACCGGGTGGAGTAGGGGCGAGATAAACGCGTCAAAATCGGGCAACGAGCCAGCAATGGCTCCCCACACAAGTGCCTTGTTTCCTACCTTTTTCCCCAATACTAACTGACCCGTTGCAGCACCGAGAACTATATGTGTTAATGAATCCATATAACTATTTTTGCTAACTTTGCCCCCCTGCTTTAAACAGCATAATTCAACTTTCGTTCAATCATCAAAAGTAGTAAAAGTGAGAAAACGTAGGCCTAATCCACACCTTGAAAATGTTCGTATTGTTGATTTGGCAGCCGAGGGCAAGGCCATTGCAAGGGTAGACGGTAAGGTGGTTTTTGTTCCCTTCGCTGTTCCCGGCGATTTGGTGGATATTCAGGTCTCGAAAAAGCGAAAAAGCTACATGGAGGGGTTTGTAACAGCCTATCGTGAGCTTTCGGCTAGCAGGGTGGAGGCCTTTTGTTCGCATTTTGGTGTGTGCGGTGGGTGTAAGTGGCAAAGCTTACCCTATGCAATGCAGCTTGAGCTGAAGCAGAAACAGGTGGTTGATCAGCTTACTAGAATTGGGAAAATAGAATTGCCTGAGATTTCACCCATCCTCGGCTCGGGAAAAACTAAATTCTATCGGAATAAGTTGGAGTTTACCTTTAGCCATAATAGGTGGCTTACGCGTGATGAGATTGCAAGCGGAGAGGATATTGATCAACATCCCGTGCTTGGTTTTCATGTTCCGGGTAAGTTCGATAAGGTTTTTCAGGTGAACGAGTGTTACCTTCAGCCTGAGCCATCCAATTCCATCCGTTTGGCCGTTAATGCTTTTGCTTTGAGCAATGGCTACACGTACTACAATATTAAGGAGGGCAAGGGGCTGCTTCGTAACCTAATCATTCGCACTGCTTCAACGGGCGATGTAATGGTTATCCTCTCGGTTTTTGAGGATGATAACGCCAAGGTGCACGCCTTGCTAGAGCATATTAAGAATCTTTTCCCTCTGATTAGTTCCCTGATGTATGTAGTGAACCCAAAGGTTAACGATACCATCAACGATTTGGATATTATTTGCTACCACGGCAACGATTTCATCATGGAGCAGATGGAAGGAATCCAGTTCAAGGTTGGGCCCAAGAGCTTTTACCAAACCAACTCGCATCAAGCCTACGAGCTGTACAAAATTGTGCGTGAATTTGCATTGCTAGCAGGTAATGAGCTGGTGTACGACCTTTACACAGGAACTGGTACCATTGCAAACTTTTTGGCAGGCAAGTGCGCCAAAATTGTTGGGGTTGAGTATATTCCAGAAGCTATTGAGGATGCCAAGGTGAACTCTAGCATAAATGGCATTACCAACACTCATTTCGTAGCGGGCGATATGAAGGATGTGCTAACAGAACCGTTTTTTGCCGAGCATGGTTTCCCCGATGTAATTGTGCTTGACCCTCCAAGGGCAGGTGTTCACCCCGATGTGATTGATAGTATCAGAATGGTTAGCCCAAAACGAATTGTTTACGTTTCATGCAACCCTGCAACACAGGCGCGCGATATTGCCTTGCTTGGCGATGGCTTTAGGGTAACTAGGGTGCAGCCTGTAGATATGTTCCCACATACACATCACGTGGAGAATGTAGTTCTTTTGGAGAAGGTGTAATTCAGGGCGTAGCCTTTGGTTCAATCGGGCATGATGACGAAAATGTCCTCGTCGGGCTTTTTCATGAGGTACTGCTCACGGGCAAACTTCTCGAGGTTCTCGTTGTTGGTTTGCAGCTCGTTAAGCCTATTCTTGTCGTTAGCAATTTTTTCTAGGTAGTACTCCTTTTCCTTCTCGAATCGCTTAATTTTTCGGTATTCGCTGTATACATCAATTAAGTTACTGCTATCGAAGAGAATCATCCAGAGTAGGAATATGGCGATGGTAAGCACGTATTTGTTGCGTACCCAAGGGAATACTTTTTGCCATATCTCAGCTCCGTTAATCATTTGTCGAAGTGCTTTGTTTTGTTTATGCAAATGGTTATCATCCCCCACCAAACACATGGATGATTTGAACATCATCGCCCTCAGTAACTGTTGTGTGGCTATATTGCTCCTTTTTAACCAGGTCACCGTTAATTTTAACAATCAGCAGCTCGAAGGTGAAGTTTTTTATCGATAGCAACTCCTCAACAGTTATGCTACTCTTCTCGGTATTAATCTTTTCGGTATTATGGTTTAGCGTAATCTTCATAGCTTAAAAGCTCAAGGGGTTTGCATTGCAAAATTAATCAAAAAACCAGCCCTAGCAAATAGTTTGGCAAGGTTGAGAATACTCCTTATAAACTAAAACTTTGCCGATATTTTAACATTAATACGTCTGGATGTTAGGTAGTTTGGAACAGCGTAGTGCCCAGCCTCGTTGTTCTGGTTCGATACCGTTGGTACCCACAGGTACGATATGGTATTGTTAAAGTTTAACAGGTTAAATACCTCAACGCCCACCCAAAGGTCTTTTAACCAGGTGATGTTGGCAAACGAGGTTCCATTACCTCCCTTAAACGATTTGGTGAACCCCATATCTATTCGTCTGTACGAGGGCATTCGTGTTAACATATCCCATCTGCTCGAGTTGGGTATACCCACGGGGTACCCTGTGCCGTAGAAACCGGTGAGGTGAACCCTGTACGAGGGGTTACGTGGGATATAGTCCTGAAAGAATAGCCCAACGCTAAAGCGTTGGTCGGTAGGGCGTGGGTAGTATCCTGGGTTAATTGTATTACCATTGGCATCGATATACGAATCCCCTTTTACATCCTCATAGGTTCTCATCACCGATAGGCTTGCCCACGATTCGGCTCCCGGAACAAACTCGCCATTCACCTTTAGGTCGATTCCCTGAGCAAAACCTTTGGCCATGTTTTCGCCCGAGTATAATATCCTCACGTTATCAATTTTATAGGGAATGATATGGCGCAGCTCCTTATGGTAAGCCTCCAGCTGCAAACGGAATGGGCGTTGCCATGCTTTGAAAAGGTACTCGGCGCCGAAAACAGCATGCACCGATTTTTGTGATGAGATATTATGGTTCAGCTCGCCGTTGGGTAGTCTGTACTCTTTGTAAAGTGGGGGTTGATAGTAGTATCCACCCGAAAGATGGAATGATATGTCGCTCTTCGAACCAGGCCTCATGATGATTGAGGCTCTGGGGCTAATGTTTAGCTCGTTGTTAAAGCTCCAGTATGTAAAACGAATCCCTGCCGTTGTTGTTATCTCTAACGAACTAAAGGAGAGGTTGTAGCTGTTCTGGATGTATCCTGAAAACCGGTTGGAGGCAATGTTGTTATTAGTTTTTATATGTTTCTGAAGGCTGAGCAGCTCTGTGGTTTGTGAAATAATATATCCCGAAGAGTCAATTAGCTCCCATTCGTTAATTCTATCTCTAATTGTTTCATGCTGAAGGTTAATTCCCCATTTCAGAGTATTCCGATCGTGTGTATATATACCAATGTGCTCAGCCCTGTAAAAATTTGCCCTAAGGTAGTTTCGTGCGTGGTTAATAAAGCCACCAATACCAACGTTAATAAGGCTATCGCCGTAGGACGTTGAGCCCAGGGTGTTGTCGAGCTCATTTAGAAGGTACTGCCCAATAATATCAAATGTTTCCGATTCGTTGGCGGTGTAGCTACTTCCAATAAACTTTAGCACAGTGCTTTCGTTTGGGCGATATTCGCCAGCTAGTGCACCCTGTAGCGTTTCAAACTTATTCAGCTCCTGCCCTTGGTAGTGTACACGTAGCTGTAGCGCGTTGCTAAACGAACCAAAGCGCGTTTCCCTTACGTTGGGCGCAAACTGGTAGTGATTGGTAGATATATTTCCCAGTAGGCTAAGCTTAAATTTTGGCGAGAATCTCCATGAGAGGTGGGTCTGAAAGTCGAAAAATGCTGGTTGGTATTCTCCCCCCTCGTCAAGGGTCTGTAGGAAGTATCGCGATGTTTTATATCTAACCCCGGTGATGTGGCTAAACCTTTGGTTTTTCCCGATTCCCTCAACCAGTGCGTCTGCACCCAGCAGGCTTACTTCGGCTTTGGCTGCATTCTCGTTTGGGGTTTTGTACCTAATGTTTAGCACCGATGAGGTTTTATCGCCAAACTCAGCATTAAAACCACCAGCCGAGAACTCCACGCCATCCACCATATCGGAGTTTATAAAGCTTAGCCCTTCCTGTTGACCCGATCGGATAAGAAAAGGGCGATACACCTCTACATCATTTACATACACCAAGTTCTCGTCGAAGTTGCCACCCCTAACCGAGTACTGCGAACTCATTTCATGCGATGATGATACTCCAGGTAGCGATTTTAGTATCGCCTCGAAGCTGCCTGAGGCGCTTGGCAGGAACTCAATATCCTTGTGGTTAATCCTTTCGATATTTCCGAATGTTCGGTTCGAGATGGAGATGGTGACCTCGTCAATCTCGCTGGTCGACTCGGTAAGCGTTACGTTTAGCTTGCGAACTTCGCCTAAGGCTATTGAAAGCTTAACGCTCTGCGTAACATAACCAACCGATGAGAAGCTAAGCACAACCGAATCGGAAGGTGTAACCTTTATGTGGTAAAGGCCACTTTCGCTGCTGGCCACTCCTGTTTGCTCATTCTCATTAACAATATTTGCAAAGGCAATGGCCTTCCCGTTGATGTCGCGAATGGCACCCTCCACCACACCGTAGCCTTGAGAAAATCCCAACGCAGCTATATGGAGTTGCAGCACTATTAGAGGCAGTATCTTTTTTGATTTGGCCAAGTATGGTGGTATGTCAAGTATCAACAATTCTATATACAGAACGCAAAGCTAAAAGAAAATTGCACATTTCGTCATTCAAGAATAATAAAAATATTCTAACCAATGCCATTCTGGCGCACCAACCCCTCTCTCATATGCCATGTTGGCTTAAATCCAATGTTGGTTCATTTTTTATATGATATTGAGAAAATCAATTAGTACAAACAGCTAAAATTAATCAAAATGACACTACTAAGTATTTCTCGCCCAAGGGCTATGAGAACACCAGCAACAAGGAATGAGTACGGCGAATATCTAAATAATGTTCCCCATACTGCAAATGGTTACAACCAGAACATCGGCCGAGTACCTTCGGTTAACGTTATCGAGGAGCCTAAGAATTTCCTCATAAGGATGGCTGTGCCAGGGTATAGCAAGAAGGATTTCACCATCAACATCGAAAAGGATGTGCTAACCATCTCGGCTAAGGTTGAGAATGGAGGTGAAACAGTAAGCTATCTTGTGAATGAGTTTGAAAAAAGTTCATTTGTGCGTAGATTCAATCTGGGAAAATCAATTGACACCTCAAAAATTGATGCTTCGTACAAGGAGGGAATTTTAGAAATTACTCTTAGTAAAAAGGAGGAGGCATTGGAGAAACCGCCAAGAACCATAAGTGTAAACTAAAAAAACAGCCTTAGTCATAAGCAAGCCTAGCTTAATAGTTCTTTAAGCTAGGCTTTTTGGCTTGTTGCCATATACCTAACGTACTTTAAAACGCTGATTTTTCCTAAAATAAGTTTGACTATTACTACATATTGCGTATTTTCGTAGGCTGAAAAATTCAATGTTTAAGCATATTTTGTTTGACTGAACAATAGTTAATACTCTAACTCATGGAAAGTAAAGACCAGAAGGATCCGATCAAAGATGATCAGTTCGGCGAAGCCGAAAATACGCAGGCAACTCCCACCACCGAAGAGCCATCAGCTGAGCAACTTGATGATAAGGCTAATCTAGCAAAGGAAGACGAAGTGCAGGCCGATGAACCCAAAATCGAAATGGATGAGCAAGTGGATGAACAAGCTAAGGAGGAGAAAGCATTAGCTGAAGAGGAAGCTCAACCAACGGTTGATGAAAGTTCTGAAGCTCCTGTCGAAAGCTCTAAACACGAAGTAGGCGATGATGTGGATGAAGTGGTAGAGGATGATGAGGATGATGAGGATGAAGAAGATGATGCTGATGCTGATGCTGATGCTGATGCTGATGATACAGTTGAACCAGTCGATTATTCGGCCTTAACACGCGAGGAGCTTGTAGATAAATTGGCACTTCTCATTGAGAAAAAACCCGTTCAAAGAATACGTAACGAGGTTGAAAGCATTAAGCTCAACTTCTACAAAAAGCACAAGGCCGAGTTTGAAAGAAAACGGAAGGAGTGGATCGATTCTGGAGGAGATATTGAGGAGTTTGAAGCACCTGACGATCCGATGGAACCACAAATAAAGGAGCTGCTTAAACAGTATCGCGATAAAAAATCAGCCTATAACCGCGAACTCGAAACTCAAAAACAGCAGAATCTAGAGAAGAAGCAAGCAATTATTGAGGAGATAAAAGAATTGGTTAATCGTAACGAGTCCGTTAACCAAACCTTTCAGGATTTTAAAGCGCTACAGCATCGTTGGCGTGAGATTGGGCCAGTACCTCAGGCAAACCTAAACGACTTGTGGGAAACCTATCATCACCACGTACAAAATTTTTACGATTACGTAAAGATTAATAAGGAGCTAAAGGATCTGGACTTAAAGAAAAATCTTGAAGAGAAGATCCTGCTTTGCGAGAAAGCAGAGGAACTCCTCCTCGAACCATCAATAATTTTAGCATTTAAAAAGTTACAGAAGCTGCATAATCAGTGGCGCGAAATAGGTCCGGTTCCCAATGAGAATCGTACTGAGGTATGGGAACGTTTTAAAGAGGTTACTTCTCAAATCAATAAGCGCCATCAGGAATATTTTGAGGGGCTTCGTGAGGAGCAGAAGGCAAACCTTGAAGCAAAGAAGGCACTTTGCGAAAGTGCAGAGGAGCTTGCCGCTAAGGTAATTAGCAGCGCCAAGGAGTGGAATAAGTATTCAAAAGAAATGATTGAGTTGCAAAAAGTATGGAAAACCATAGGATTTGCCCCCAAGAAGGATAACAATAAGATTTACGATCGTTTCCGCGCTGCTTGCGATACTTTCTTCAACAGCAAGAGAGAGTTTTATCAAGATGCAAGGGAGGATCAGCAGAACAACTTGCAGCTTAAAACCGATCTTTGCATCCAAGCTGAAGCGCTAAAAGACAGCTCCGAATGGAAGAAAGCCACAGAGGAGTTGATAAGCCTGCAGAAAAGTTGGAAGGAAGTTGGCCCAGTGCCCCGCAAGCATAGCGATGAGGTTTGGAAGCGTTTTCGTGCAGCCTGTGATTATTTCTTCGAGCGTAAATCGAAGCATTTTGCAACCGTTGATAGCAAGTACGAGGTGAACCTTAAGGCTAAAGAGGAGCTTATTGAGCAAATTATTGCCTTTAAGGTTACTGAAAATGTAGAGGATAGCCTAAAAGCGCTCAAAGAGTTTCAGCGTCGATGGGCGGAGATAGGCTTTGTTCCTCTTAAAAAGAAGGATGAGCTACAGAAGAGGTATCGAGAGGCTATCAATAAGCATTTTGAGGGTTTGAAGATTGATAACTCCAAGAAGAATATACTTAAGTTTAAGACCAAAATCGATAGCATACAGGGTAACCCAAAGTTGGAGAACAAGATGCGCTTTGAGCGCGATAAGCTGTTCAACCAGCTAAAACAGCTCGAGAATGATATCGTGCTATGGGAGAATAATATAGGTTTCTTTGCCAAGTCGAAAAATGCTGATCAGCTCATTAAGGAGGTTGAGCGTAAGATTGAGAAAGCTCGCACCGACCTAAAGGTGATTGAAGAGAAGATTCGAATGATCGACAGCATGGATCAAGCATAGGATTCAAATTATAAATTTTACATTTTTAAATAGCTATGCCGCAGAAAACAAAGTATATATTTGTCACTGGCGGGGTTACTTCGTCGTTGGGCAAAGGAATCATTTCCTCATCGCTTGCAAAGCTCCTGCAAAGCCGCGGATATTCAGTTACAATTCAAAAGCTAGACCCCTACATCAATGTCGATCCGGGTACCCTAAATCCTTACGAGCATGGTGAGTGTTTTGTGACCGAAGATGGAGCAGAGACCGACTTGGATCTTGGTCATTACGAGCGATTCCTTAACGTTCACACAACTCAGGCCAACAATGTAACCACCGGTCGTATTTACCAATCGGTTATCAACAAGGAGCGCAGAGGTGAATACCTTGGTAAAACCGTTCAGGTAATTCCGCATATCACCGATGAGATTAAGCGGCGCATTAAGCTCGTTGGCACTAAACAGAAGCTCGATGTGGTGATTACCGAGATAGGGGGTACCGTAGGCGATATCGAATCGTTGCCCTACATCGAGGCCGTTAGGCAGCTAAAGTACGAGCTTGGGCCTACCAACTCGGCTTTCATTCACCTAACCCTTGTGCCGTACCTTGCCGCCTCGGGCGAGCTGAAAACTAAGCCCACCCAACACTCGGTAAAGATTCTACTCGAGAATGGTATTCAGCCCGATGTGCTGGTTTTACGAACTGAACATCCCCTTACCGATGACATTCGCCGAAAGGTGGCCCTGTTTTGCAACGTGAACCTTAACGCAGTGATTGAATCAATAGATGTTTCAACCATCTATGAGGTTCCCCTACTTATGCTTAGGGAGAAGTTGGACGTTATCATACTCCAAAAGCTCGACCTTCCCGTTGGGGCAACGCCCGAGCTTAAGGCTTGGAAGCAATTTATTGCTAAGCTAAAAGATCCCAAATCCTCGGTTAAGGTTGGGTTAGTAGGTAAATACATTGAGCTACCCGATGCCTACAAATCAATAATGGAGGCATTAATACATGCCGGGGCAACCAACCAGTGCAAGGTGGAGATCACCCCAATTCATTCCGAGGAGATTGATTCTACCAACGTGGCCGAGAAGTTGAAAGGGATGAATGGTATTTTGGTGGCGCCTGGTTTTGGCCATCGGGGCATTGAAGGTAAGATTCTGGCTGTACAGTATGCACGCGAGAACAGCGTTCCGTTTTTCGGCATTTGCCTTGGTATGCAGTGCTCAGTGATAGAGTTTTCCCGCAATGTACTAGGGTTTTCTGATGCTAATTCTACCGAAATGACCCGCAATACCACACACCCTGTAATCGATTTGATGGAGGATCAGAAAGGAATTAGCGATAAGGGTGGAACAATGCGTTTGGGAGCATACCCCTGCTCATTAGTTGAAGGTTCTAATGCGTTTGCTGCCTACAAATTGCCAGAGATACAGGAGAGACATCGCCATAGGTACGAGATGAACAACGCATTCTTGGATGCATTACAGGCCAAGGGGATGAAGGCCACCGGAATCAATCCTGATACTGGACTTGTAGAAATTGTGGAAATTTCTGAACATCCATGGTTTGTTGGGGTGCAGTTCCATCCGGAGTATAAAAGTACGGTTGTAAACCCCCACCCCCTATTTGTCGATTTTGTTAAGGCGGCAAAGCAAAATGCCACTAAGAGCTAGCTTGATAAGGGAAGGGCTGGTTCGTTAATTAAAGCTATATTTTGCTAAAAAGCAGGGGTATTCGAAAATCTTACCATTTATGGTTAACTTTGTACCCTTTGCACCATTATACTTAAAACATTACATTATAAACATCTAGAAATGGATCGAAATTCAATTGCAGGTTTAGTTATTATATTCCTAATTCTAATAGGATTTAGCTATTTTAATAAGCCCTCGCAGGAGCAAATGGAAGCGGCCAAGAGGAGGAGCGATTCTCTTGCTCTGGTTAGGACCGCTCAGGAACAAGAAATTAGGGAGCGACAGGCTCTCGCATTGCAGGCAGAGCAGGAGAGGGCAATGGCTCAGGAAGATGAAAGTCAATCGTTACAATTAACAGGGTTTGCCAATGCAGCTAAGGAAGAGAAAAGATTTATAACCCTTGAGAATGAGCTCATTAGGCTGAAGATATCTACCCTTGGTGGTGCAGTGTACTCCGCTGAGGTAAAGGATTACCAAAAGTATAATCAGGAGCCCTTGATACTTTTTGCTGATGAGAAGAACATCTTTGGGCTACAATTTTGGGGAAACAATAATAATGTTGAAACCCACAAGCTAATTTTCACCCCCGATAGAGCCGACACGCTAATTGTTGCTCAGGGCACCTCGTCTCAAACCCTAACCATGCGCCTAGCCGCAGGGGAGACGTCGTTTATTGACTACGTATACACCATCCACCCCAATTCGCACATTATCGATTTTGATATTCGCTTTACCAATATGGGCGGCATACTCCCAAGTAATATCAATGCTGTTGATATGGTGTGGGACATATATAGCCCACAGCTGGAGAAGAATCCTGTCAAAGAGAGCGAGTACACCACCATTGCCTATCGCTTTGCCGCTGGCGATTTCGATGAGCTGAACCCAAGGAGTGATGAGGTTACCGAGGATGTACCCAACAGGCTAAAGTGGATTGGCTACAAGCAGCAGTTCTTCTCCACATTCCTTATCTCCGAAGATAACTTCCTTAATGCTAAGCTCAATAGCACAAAGATTGTAGATGGTGAGAATATCAAACGATTAGCTTCGCGCATTGCCATTCCTATCGATAATCCCAATCAGGATGAGCATAGCATGAAGATGTACTTTGGGCCAAACCACTTCAACACGCTGAAATCGTACGAGTATGGTTTTGAGGATGTGGTGCCCCTAGGTAGCTGGATTATCAAGTGGATAAACCGATACGTAATCATCTTTATCTTCGACCTGTTAGATAATAGAATTGCTAGCTACGGGCTAATAATCCTGCTACTTACCCTAATCATCAAAATTGTACTTTTCCCATTAACCTACAAGTCCTACCTAAGCCAGGCCAAGATGCGGGTGTTAAAACCCAAGGTTGATGCCATAGGTGCAAAGTATCCCAAGAAAGAGGATGCCATGAAGAAGCAGCAGGCTACCATGGATTTGTACAAAAAGGCCGGGGTTAGTCCAATGGGTGGATGTCTTCCAATGCTTATTCAGTTCCCTTTTCTAATAGCCATGTTTAGGTTCTTCCCTGCATCGTTTGAGCTTCGTCAGCAGAGCTTCCTCTGGGCCGAGGATTTATCAACCTACGATTCAATTTTAAATTTGCCTTTTAGTATACCTTTCTATGGCGATCATGTAAGTTTATTTACACTGCTCATGGCGGTCTCCCTGTTCCTAAGCTCAAAGATGAACTCCGGACAAATGGCCGATTCCAATGCGCAGATGCCCGGTATGAAGTTCATGATGCTATACATGATGCCCGTAATGCTCCTATTTATGTTCAATAGTTTCCCTGCAGGGTTGAGCTATTACTACTTCTTATCAAACGTAATTACATTAGGACAAACCCTGCTTATTCGCAGTAGGGTTGACGATGAGGCTATACTTAGGAAGCTGAACGAGAATGCCAAGAAGCCTCAGAAGAAATCGAAGTTTCAGGCAAGGCTTGAGGAGATGGCCAAGCAGCAGCAGGTTCAGAAGAAAGGGAAGAAGTAAACCATATTCCTGTGAAATAAAAAGATGGGCGTTCTATACGAATAGCCCATTTTTTGTGCTGATTTACGCTGCTAAAGTTCGGCGGATGTGGTATTGCAAAAGAAAGACTAAATGGCATGCCATTTAGTCTTTAGTGCTATAAGTAATAGTTGAGCTAGTCAACTATTTGTATCATCTTAAAAGGTACTTTAATAATCGATTCGTAGTCCTCACCGGCCTCAAGCATGTCCTCATCATCCTCTTCGTAGTACCAGTTGATAACTACCTCATTCTGATCTTTTTTTAGCATCTCCAGCTTTTTGAATACATCAAGAATACATTTTGACGAGCTGGTGTTAAAATACTCCAGTTGTACATTAACAACTGTTTTGGGGTGCGGTGCTTTAGCGTATTCCTCAAGCCAATCAACAATTGGCTTGTAGAACTCGATGGAGTTCTCAGGAATTGATCTACCTTTTATTGCAACAACACCAGTCTCGGGATTCATGTTCACGGTTGGAGTTTTGGGAGTTCCTTCGATGCTTATCAATTCCATAGTTGTATAGTTTTCAGGGTATTATTTCTAAAAATTAATATAGACGGTTAAGATAAAAAAGTTGTACTCATCGTTGTATTTAAAGAACTTGTAATCTAGCTTGTTGCCAGTTTTTCGTGCGATGTCAATTAGGCCTAGACCTCCTCCTCCTTTCTCAGAAAACTTCTGATTGTTGAGAACAAATTTATAAAAATCTTTTAACTCTTCACTCGAAAGGGAATTAATCTTGTCAATTTTTTCTTTTATATCATCAATTCGGCTATGCTGTACAAAGTTGCCGGTAGATATTCTAAAAGCATCGGGTAACTTGCTGATGATGAATATCCCAAAATTTGACTCCAGTTTCTCTTGAGGGATGAGGTCCTTGGGCATATCTACATGATGGTATAAATTCTGAAGCCCTTCGACCAACACGTTATATAGCTTCTTTTTAATGCTGTTGTGAATTTCAGAATCTTCAAGCTTTGTTTCAACTAGGCCAAGGGTATCGGCAATTACATCTGCATTAATTGATCCTTTATAGGAAACAACCACCTCTCCATGGTTCATTTGTTCGAAGCATTCTTCAAGAAATTTGCTCATCGAGGTGCGATGTTAAAATTATGGGTTAAAACGATGTTAAAACAAATATATAAATAAATTGCATGAAATGTTAAAAATAATTTATGGTTTGCAAATTAATTTGTTACAAACATAATCAATTGGAACGTTTATAAGTGTGTAATTTCTAGTGTATATGTACTTTATTTTGATAAACTTCACAATCCGTGTATAACTATCCTCTGCTATGTGACAAATGTCACAAGTCAAGGTTATGGTTTACTCATATCATCTCAGGGTCTTGTATTAAAAGAAATAAATACTCAATGTTACACCTATTTTTGACTTAGCTTATTGATATAGTGATAAATCTGTCGTTTTCTTGTAATCTTACATAACGACCAACTATTTAGCTAATTGTGATTATTTTAGGCAATGCATTGAGTATCCATATAAAAGAAAACCCCCTTTACAAAAAAGGGGGGTAGTGTTTGCCGATAAAATAGGGTTACTCCTTGTATTTAGCCTTTTTGCTGCCGGGGTAAATTTCGAACCTCTGATACTTGCATTCAAGGGGGCCGTTAAAGAGCGTGTAGGTTTTGGAGGGATGCAATCCAAAGTTTTTAATTGCCTCCAAATTACCGCTAATCATCCAAACGTTATAATCAAGGTATCGCTGCTTAAAGCAGTCGCCTACCTGCTTGTAAAAGGTGGTTAACTGCTCTTTTCTCAGCCTTTCACCATAGGGAGGGTTGGTAATGGCGAACCCTGGCCCTTCGGGAGGGAAAAAGTCGAAAATTGATCGTTTCTCTACGTCGATAAATTTACCCATGCCTGCATTTTTGAAATTGCTTTCAGCGATTTCAACAGCGCGTTTCGAGAGGTCTCCGCCAATAATGGTGGGATTCACATTACGCTCGTAGCTTTCGTCGTTAAAAACTCGCTCAAAGGTGTCTTTCTCAAAATCGAGCCAGTCCTCAAATCCAAAATGCTTACGAAACACTCCGGGAGCAATACCCCTAGCAATTAAAGCAGCCTCAATAAGTATTGTACCCGAACCGCACATGGGATCTATAAATGGGGTTGTTCCGTCCCAGCCCGATAGCTTAATTAGGCCAGCGGCCAGCACCTCGTTTATGGGTGCTACATCTTGATGTAGCCTGTAACCCCTTTTGTGAAGCGATTCGCCAGAGGAATCGAGCAGTATGGTGCAATCCTGATCGGATATGTGGATATGGAGTTGAATATGAGGCTTTTTGGGATCGACAAACGGACGACGCCCAAACCTATCCCTGAAATGATCGGCAACAGCATCCTTTAGCTTAAGCGCAACGTAGTGCGAGTGGGTAAATATTTCGGAGTTTACGGTAGCATCAACAGCAAATTTGTGCGATAGCTCCATTACGCTGGTCCAGTCAAACTTCTTGGCTAGCCCGTAAAGTTCCTCTTCGTTTCGGGCTTTAAACTCATAAATAGGCATCAGAATGCGCGTGGCTGTTCGGGTTTGAAAGTTGGCCCGGTATAGCGTTTCGGTGTTACCGGTAAAGCTAACCATGCGGTTCTGAACCTTTACATCTTGCGCTCCTATGGCTTTCAGCTCACCGGCCAAAATATCTTCAAGCCCCTGAAGGGTTTTTGCAATAAATTCTTTCTTTTCCTCCATATCAGTTTAAAAAATTATGATCGTGATTTTGCCTTGGTAACAAGGGGTTTGCCGCCTTGGGTTTTGCTTGAGAATGCTTTGAGGATAGCATCGGCATCGGCAAAAGGAACGGATACAAACGAGAACTCATCGTACACGCCAATATCATCAATTTTATTGTCGGATACCCTTACCTTATCTCGAATGAATGAAGAAATCTTTCTTGGATTCATGCCATCCTTTTTCCCCAGGGCAATGAATAGCCTGGTGGTTCCCTTGTTGTCAACCTTAAAGCTGCGTACCTCGGCGTAGCTGCTCTCCTCGAGTTGGTTTTTAAAGGCCATGCGGAGCAATGATGCAAGGGCAACCTCGGGACTATTCACCTCGAGGAGGCCTTCGGCCATTCCAAGGTAATCCATGTAGCTTTCGCTTTCCACTATGCTTTGCAGCTCTTCCTTAATCCTCAACTTCTTCATCTCAATTATGTCCTGAGCGTTAGGCAGAACCTCTTTACGGATATTCGATTTGATGGTCTTTTGAAAGAATAGAAACTTACGGTATTCGTCGGGGGTGATGAATGTGATGGCAGTTCCCTCCTTACCTGCTCTACCTGTACGTCCAATTCGGTGGATATACGAGTCGGGGTCTTGTGGGAGGCTGTAGTTAATAACGTGCGATAGATCGGATATGTCGATACCTCGGGCTGCAACATCGGTGGCCACAAGGATATTGATGAGCTTGTTTCGGAACTTCTTAAGGGTTTTCTCGCGCTGTGCTTGCGAAATATCGCCGTGCAGCCCTTCGCAGGAGTAGCCTCTCTCTAACAGCCTCGACGATAGCTCGTCAACATCAACTCTGGTTCTACAAAACACTAGTCCGTAGAACTCAGGTTCAATATCGATAATACGGGTTAAAGCGTCAAATTTATCCGCTTTGCGAACTTCAAAATATATTTGATCGGCTAGGTCGGTGGTACGAGTTTGGCTGCCAACGGTAAGTTTTTTGGGTGATTTCATGAACTTGCTGGCCAGCTTCACAATCCTATCGGGCATTGTGGCCGAGAAAAGCAGCATCCTTTTCTGCTCTGGGGTATGGCTCAGAATGGCCTCAATATCCTCAATAAAGCCCATGTTTAGCATCTCATCTGCCTCGTCGAGTACGCCCCACTCCAAATCATCAAGAATAAGGTCGTTCCTCCTGAGCAAGTCGAGAATACGGCCGGGCGTTCCAACCACCACATCGGCACCACGGCGGAGTCGCCGCTGTTGCTCAGAGATTGACTGGCCACCATAAAGGGTTATCACATTGATATCGCGGTTTCCTCTGAACGAGATGATCTCATCGGTAACCTGTAAGGCAAGCTCACGGGTAGGTACAAGGATTAGCGCTTTTACGTTCTGATTGGCATTGGTGCTAAGCTTCTCGATTATGGGTAACCCAAAAGCTGCGGTTTTGCCGGTTCCAGTTTGAGCTTGAGCAATAATATCGCACTGTTCGTGGATAAGTACTGGGATTGAAAGTTTTTGGATTGGGGTGGGCGTTTCGAACCCTTTAGCAGTAATGGTCCTTAGCGTTTCCTCGGATAGTCCAAGCTGCGTAAAATCTGTTTTTGTCTCCATTTAATGTAGTTGAATTATTGCGAACATTATCTGACCCCCAATTTGTATCCAATATATAACGACATCCCATAGCAATACCCTTTGGCAGGCTTAATGCAAAGCACCTTTGATGTCTTGAAATTCGACACCCCTTGGTGGTGTCGAATATTACGGCATTTTCACAGGTGATACTAAAGCCTGGAGATTCCCAGGTTTAGGTTACTCTTTTACAAGGTGTTTGTAACTGTCCCAGCTATTTAACACCTCGATGGCTTGTTGGAGGGCCATATTGTTCTGATTTACGATTTGAAAGTAATGATTAGTTGAAAATAAACTTTGGGCAATTAATGCTTTAAGCTGTTTGCGTATCTCGTCGCCAGAGGTTTCTAGTCCATCGGCATCGGAGGGTAGTTTTAAATTCTCGGCAAAGGTAACCAATTCCTCCATTATTTCGCTAGTTATCTGGAAATTTTGATCAAATTTTCGGAAGCTGGAGTAGCTTTTGTTGAGCTGCGCTCTGTTTTTATCAACATAGGTATGTACAAACTGATTTATTATGCCCATCCTAATGAGTCTTCCGTAGTAGTCGGAGTAGAAAGTTGTATCGAACGGGATAAAGATATCGGGCATAATTCCCCCACCTCCATACACTGTTTTGCCTTTCGATAATGTGTTGTACTTTAGCGAATCAGGAATTGAAATGCTATCTGCGCTAAACAGCTCGCCTTTGGAGTAACGAGCATTCAGGTCGTTATAGTACCCGTCAAGATCAGCTGTGCTGTAAGGCTTTTGAATTACCCTTCCAGTGGGGGTATGGTATCGTGCAACAGTAAGCCTTATCATTGACCCATCGGGGAGGGGAAGTTGGTTTTGGACAAGCCCTTTGCCAAACGATCGGCGCCCAATAATAATTCCTCTGTCCCAGTCCTGTACCGCACCCGACACAATCTCGCTGGCCGATGCCGATCCCTCGTCAATCAGGATTACAAGGCGACCCTTCTTGAACGCACCATTTGCTGTTGACATGAAATCGGTTCTGGGAGCCGAACGTCCCTCGGTGTAGACAATAAGTTTGTCCTTATCGAGGAATTGGTCGGCTAGGGCAACTGAGGCATTTAGGTATCCTCCTCCGTTACCTCTCAGGTCGAGGATTAAATTCTGCATCCCTTCCTCCTTAAGCTTTGCCACAGCCTCAAGGAACTCGTCCTCGGTGGTTAAGGAAAACCTGTTTAGCTTGATATAACCAATGCGCGAGTCGATCATATAGGCTGCGTCGAGGCTATGGATAGGAATGCGGTCGCGGGTGATGTTAAACTCTATCAGGTCGGTTAACCCCTTCCTCATCACCTGAACGGTTACCTGTGTACCCTTATCGCCTCGCAGAAGTTTAAACACATCGCTATTCTTAAGGCCAATGCCAGCAACGTTTTTGCCATCGATATATATTATCCGATCGCCAGCAAAAATTCCAACCCGCTCCGATGGGCCACCCGGTACTGGGTTTACAACCATCAGCGTGTCGTTTAGTATGTTAAACTCCACCCCAATCCCTTCAAAGTTTCCCTCAAGGGGTTCGTTCATCGCCCTAACATCTTCCTTGGTGATATATACAGAGTGGGGGTCGAGGTTTTGTAGCGTTTTTTTGATAACCTCATCCACCAAGTTATCCACGTCAATTGTATCTACATAGTCTGCCGTAACGTACTGAAGAAAACGCACCGTTTTGTAAATGGCCATGTTGGATGCATTTTGGCCTAAGGATAAAAATGATGAAAGAGTGAATATGGTAATGGCTAGGGTAGATACAATTCGACGTGTCATGGTGTATGCCTTTGGTGTATGTAAAATGTTCTATTATATCAAATTAGGTACTAACTAAACGTATATGTATGAAAAAAGTTTTACGCTATTCCCACTCGATGGTTGCTGGCGGTTTTGAGCTAATATCATAAACAACTCTGTTTATTCCCTTTACCCTGTTGATTATCTCGTTGGATATTTTTGCCATAAATTCGTAGGGTAAGTGGTACCAATCGGCGGTCATGCCATCGGTAGAGGTTACTGCACGCAAGGCTACAACAAATTCGTATGTTCTCTCGTCGCCCATAACCCCAACGGTTTGTACGGGGAGCAGCATGGCGCCGGCTTGCCATATCTTATCGTACAGATCATGCTGGCGTAGTCCGTTGATATATATGCTGTCGGCCTCCTGAAGTAAACGAACCTTTTCGGGGGTTACCTCACCCAGCACTCTAATTCCCAAGCCAGGGCCTGGGAACGGATGCCTGTGTAGTATATTTACTGGGAGTCCCAGCTCGTTGCCCACGCGTCGCACTTCGTCTTTAAACAGTAGCCTAAGGGGTTCCACCACCTTAAGGTTCATCTTTTCGGGTAGGCCACCCACGTTGTGGTGCGATTTGATGGTTACCGATGGGCCATTTACAGATACAGATTCAATAACATCAGGATAAATTGTGCCCTGTGCCAACCATTTTACATTGGATATTCTGTGCGCCTCCTCATCGAATACCTCAATGAAGTTTTTTCCAATGCTTTTGCGCTTGGCCTCGGGGTCGGTAATGCCTTTCAGGTCATTAAAAAATCGTTGCTTGGCATCGACACCAATTACGTTAAGCCCAAGGGTTTTGTATGAGTTAAGAACCTGTTCAAACTCATCCTTGCGGAGCAAACCATTATCGACAAATATGCAGGTAAGGTTTTTGCCAATGGCTTGGTGCAGAAGGAGGGCAGCCACGGAGCTGTCAACACCACCCGAAAGGCCAAGAACAACCCTGTCGTTCTGCAGTGTATTTTTTAATGCATCTACGGTTTCATGCACGAATGAAGCTGGGGTCCAATCCTGCTCACAACCACATACATCAACAACAAAGTTTCTTAAAATGGATAGGCCTTCGGTAGTGTGGTACACCTCGGGGTGAAACTGAATGCCAAAGGTTTTCTCATTTTTGATATGGAAGGCGCCCACCTTCACATCCTCGGTTCCTGCAGTGATGTTGAAGTTTGATGGAATCTCGGTGATTGTATCGCCATGCGACATCCACACCTGAGTGCTTTGCGTTATACCCTTAAATAGGGAGCACTGGCTATCAGTGATGGTTAGCATTGCCCTTCCGTATTCGCGAATTTGTGAAGGCATAACCTTGCCGCCACTTGATTGTGCCAGGAGCTGCGCGCCAAAACATACCCCAAGTAAGGGGAGCTTACCCTTTATTTTATCGAGATTTGGTTTGGGGGCCTCGGAGTCATGAACAGAGAATGGGCTCCCGGAGAGGATTACGCCTTTAATCGTGTCATCTATTGCAGGGTAATTGTTGTAAGGATGAATCTCGCAGTAAACATTTAGCTCGCGAACTCTGCGGGCAATTAGCTGTGTGTACTGCGACCCGAAGTCGAGGATAAGAATCTTGTTGTGCATGGGGATAAGTGTCATAGAATTGGTTGCGCAAAGGTAGGAAAAATGCCTTATATATCCACCCTATGGCTTTCTATTTTAAACTCAAGGCCTTCCTCTGCAGCATAGGTTTCGGCGAAAACCTTTCGAGCCTCATTCACGAGCACTTCCACATCCTTATAGCGCGACGAGAAATGGCCTATGACTAGCTTTTTGACCCCGGCAAGCTCAGCAATTTTGGCGGCTTGTTCGGCTGTGGAGTGCCCTGTGGAGCGTGCCATCTTGGTCATATCCTTGCTGAAGGTTGCCTCATGGTAAAGCAGATCCACCCCTTGTACCATCTCTGCTAAGCTATCGAAGTACTTTGTATCACTACAGTAGGCGTAGGAGCGGGGGGGTGAGGATACGAATGTTAGGTCGCTGTTGGGT